>NZ_JAUBSD010000008.1:0-97778 GCF_036704575.1 Microcoleus sp. K5-D4 | reverse complement strand
GTGGTTGGCTGGGTTGTCGTCCCCGTGGTTGGCTGGGTTGTCGTCCCCGTGGTTGGCTGGGTTGTTGTACCGCTTGTAGAAGGAGTTGTCCCGTTTGTGGGACTCGTTGTTGTCCCCTCAATGGTGAAGGGATTGTCGTTTACGCGCGGTATTTGAGCTGTAGTGAACCTAGATTCATCTAGCGAGTTCGATCGAACATCAATCAACACCGCCAAAAATTCCCCAGTTCGCCTGTCCCTAATAATCGTGTTGCTAGAATTCGAGCCTTGACCCTGGAAAATTTCTAACTCTGTAAAGTTCAGACCTCCAGCCAGACCGATCGAATCGCCGGCATTAAAATCTCTAATTACATCAGCATCGCCGATTTCGCGGCCGCCAGTAGTGAGAAACCCGTTGCCAGCCGACGTGCCCACCCTACCGAGAACAAAGATATCCGATCCCTCGCCTCCTGTCAGAGTATCAGACCCGCGATCGCCAGAAAGAATATCATCCCCAGCATCTCCCGACAAAGAATCATTGCCGTCGCCCCCGAAGATTAGGTCATCACCCTCGCCGCCATCACCAGTATCGTTACCAACACCCCCGCTGATAACATCCCCGCCCTCGGAGCCCAACAAAATATCATTGCCCCCAGCGCCAATCAGGCAGTCGTTACCCGTGTCGCCAAAAACAGTGTCACTGCCCTTGTCGCCAAAAATCAGGTCGTCCTCGCCACCTCCGCGCAGACAGTCATTGCCTTTACCGCCGTACAGCGAGTCGTTGCCTTCTGAACCCAAGACAATATCATTGCCCTGGTCGCCAAAAGCTACGTCATCGCCTTGGTCGCCAGAAACCAAGTCATCGCCTTTGCCACCCCGCGCCGTGTCATTGCCACGCCCGCCCTCAACGATATCTTTACCAGCGCCACCGTTGAGAGAATCGTTACCGTCTTCGCCCCTGACTATATCGTCCCCGTCCCGACTCAGAAGCGTGTCGTCGCCGGCACGCCCGGAAATCGTGTCATTGAACAAGCTGCCGATTAAATAGTTACTGCCGTCATTTGCGACAACTAAGCCATCGACAAAAAGTGGCTCTGGGGGAGGCGTGGGAACTGTCAGAGGTGGCCGGGGCACCGGGGTGATCGAAATGTCCGGCTGCGTCCCCGTCATCATCGGCTGCGTTCCCGACGACGGCGTAGGCTGCGTCCCCGTCATCATCGGCTGCGTTCCCGACGACGGCGTAGGCTGCGTCCCCGTCATCATCGGCTGCGTCCCCGTCATCATCGGCTCCGTTCCCGACGACGGCGTAGGCTGCGGCACGGTGCCGCTATCCAAACTATCCTCGTTCTCATCGGGTAGCCGCCCTTCGAGAAAAATTAGTGGTACTGCACCTGGCATTGTTCCGCCTCCTTGCGACGCTACTCAAAAACTACTAAATAAACTTAAAGTCAGATGCAGTAATGACGGTGCTGAGGGCTCCCGGCACTGTAGGAATAGAATTCAACACTCCCAAATCGAAAGCTGGGAGACTGTCATCTGCCACATTCGGGTCAAAGCCGAGAACGTACTTGTTAAAAGTATTGTTCAGGTACACGAAGAAAGCTCCCGTTTTGCTCGAACCCTTTTGATTCTTCAACACTGCATTTATTGCTTGAGCGTTATCAAATTTAGATTCAAACAAAATGACTGATTGCTTGCTGATGTCGTCGCCGCTAGACCCGATATTCCTGACGATAAAACTGGTGAAATCGAGAGTAGTTCCTGAGTTGGTTAAACCTGCGAAATTTGACGACCTGAACAAAAATCTGTCGGTCTCGCTGCCGTTAGCGTTAAAGTCAGCAATCACGTCCACGCCTTCGCTGGGAGTTTCGTAGTAGAAGAAATCATTGCCAACATCGCCCGTGAGCAAGTCAGAACCGTTGCCACCACCCAAAATGTCATTGCCTGCACCGCCGGAAAGCGAGTCGTTGTCATCGCCGCCCAATACCAAGTCATTGCCGAAGGCGCCGCTGAGACAGTCGCTGCCGGCACCGCCGTCGAGAGTGTCGTCGCCCGCTTGGCCGTCGAGGGAGTCGCTGCCGGCCTCGCCCAACACGTAGTCATTGCCCGAACCTCCGAGTCCAGTGTCGTTGCCTTCTCCACCCAACATCGTTTCATCGTTGTCGCCGCCGGAGATGGAATCGTTATTGATACCGCCGTCGACCAAGTTTCTGCCAAGTCCACCGTCGAGGATGTCGTCGCCTGCACCGCCCTCGAGGGAGTCGTCGCCAATGCCACCAAGTAAGGTGTCGATCCCAGCGCCACCAAGTATCGAGTCGTCGCCGGATTCTCCCAACATCGAGTCATTACCTGTTCCGCCCTCAATGGTGTCGTTGTTGTCACCGCCCAAGAGGTTGTCATTGTCATTGCCACCGAACATCAGGTCGTTGCCCAGTCCGCCGATCAGCGAGTCTATGCCGTCTTCGCCGTCAACGGTGTCGTTGCCCAGTCCGCCGTCAACGGTGTCATTGCCGATCGCACCCACCAGCGAGTCGTTGCCTGCTTCACCGAATTCGAGGTCGTTGCCGACACTGCCATCGATGATGTCGTTGCCGTCGCCCCCAGCGAGGGTATCATCGCCGGCCCCGCCGAGAATGAAGTCGCTGAGGTTGCTGCCTGTAAAGCTGCTGGCCGGGAGTGCGCTGCGATCGACAATATTATCTACCACCGTGATGCTGAAGGATGCCGGCCCGATAGTTGCAGATCCGTCGGAGGCTGTAAACGTGAAAGTGTCGCTGCCACCTGCTGCCAGCAAGTTGTATTTGACGATGTTGTTGTTGATATCGTCTTGGGTGAATTTGCCGCCCACGTTGAGAAAGGTGCTACCCCTTTGGACAAAACCTCTGGTAGCATCGGGGGCTTTAGTAATCGTGTAAACGATTTCCAAGGGGCTGTTGTCGGGATCTGTGACTAACAAATCGGCGGCGGTGATTGTCTGGGTAGGATTACTTTTGGCAACCACCACACCGTCGTTAATTATTAGCTGGGGCGGGCTACTGACGTTGAGAGTTACTACCGCCTTACTTGTGCCGCCGCTGCCGTCTGAGATCGAGTAGCTGAAGCTGTCAGTACCCGAGAAGCCCGGATTCGGGGTGTATTTGAATACGCCGCCGCCCACGGGAACCAGGCTCCCTTTGCTTGCTGGAGCAAAAGTCGTGACAGTCAGAGCGCTTTGTTCCTGGTCAGTGTCGTTCAACAGAACGTTGAAACTGAGTTCTTGACCCGCAACCGTGGTGAAGTTGTCGTTAACTGCTCTTGGAGGTTGGTTAAAGATGGGCGTCGGCGGTGTCGGCGGCGTCGGACTTCCTGTCGGCGTCGGACTTCCTGTCGGCGTCGGCGACCCCGGGAACGTAGGCCGCGGCTCGTCTGGCGTCGGACTGGTTGTCGGCGTCGGACTGGTTGTCGGCGTCGGACTGGTTGTCGGTGTCGGACTGGTTGTCGGTGTCGGACTGGTTGTCGGCGTCGGACTGGTTGTCGGCGTCGGACTGGTTGTCGGCGTCGGACTGTCTGTCGGCGTCGGCAGGGGAAGCGGAGTTGCGCTGCCGGGAACTGTGGGTGCAATTACAAATGAGCTTCGCCCTAGGGTTCTGCTGTCTACTCCGGGCAATACTGCTAAAAAGTCGCCGCTGACGCCGTTGCGAATAATTGTACTGCCAGCTTTGGTCTCAGTGCTTTGGAAGATTACCAAATCTTCAAACTTGAGGTCGCCACTTAACCCGATTAAATCTTCGCCTTGGCGAAAGTCTGTGAAAATGTCGGCATCGGCGAGATCTGGCCCGCCTGTGGTGAGAAATGCCGGGTTAGTGCCGTCGCTGCTGCTGCCGCTGGGGGAACTGAATGCACCGATGACGAAAACATCTCTGCCTTCGCCTCCTGCCACTACGTCTTTGCCTGTTTCGCCCCAAATAACGTCGTTGCCAGCACCAGCGTCCACGATGTCGTCGCCGTCACCGCCGAATACGATGTCGTCGCCGTCGCCGGAAAAAAATGTGTCCCCGCCGGCGTTTCCGTAGAGCCAGTCGCCTCCTTCGTTGCCAAATAGCAAGTCTTCGCCGTCGCCGCCGAAGAGCGAGTCGTTACCTTGGTCGCCCCACACGATGTCGTCGCCTCGATCGCCCAAAAAGCTATCGTCGCCAGAGCCTCCCCGCAAGCTGTCACTGCCTTTGCCGCCGTAAGCCGTGTCTCTGCCTTCGCCTCCGATTACCGTGTCGTTGCCGTCATTGCCATACAGCAGGTCGGGGTTATTTGCCCCGTCGAGGCAGTCGTTGCCTTTGCCTCCGTACAGCGTATCGAGTCCTAAACCGCCGTCGAGAACGTCGTTGCCGGGTGCGCCGAACAGCACGTCGTCATCATCTGCCCCGAATACTAAATCGTCGCCGTCGCCTCCTTGCAGGTTGTCGTTGCCTTGCAGCCCGGAAATCACGTCGGGCCCGGGACTCCCAACTAAGGAGTCGTTGGTTTCTCCGCCACGGACTACGCCGCCGATGATTCCGGGCGACGTACCTTGGCCTCCGCCCAATGTGTCGTCTATGCCACCAAATGTGTCGTCCCCGGAGGGAGTTGGCGTCGGCGGTTCTGGTGTTGGGGTTGGCGGTTCTGGTGTTGGTGTTGGCGTTTCTGGTTCTGGTGTTGGCGTTTCTGGTTCCGGTGTTGGCGGTTCTGGTGTTGGTGTTGGTATAATTACTACTGGCACTGCACTGGGCATTATTTTGGCTCCTTTAAACGACGATCCCGATTAACTTTAAGAACTGATTAGTATCAGTTTGTTGCCACAAATCTGGCTTAAAATTGATTAATAACCCCATCATTTCTAACATACTAAATCAAAACTGCAACGGCTATGGATATTTTTTAAGCTGGGCATCTTTTGATCTCAAAATATTAATGATTGCAGGTTTTGCTGCCTATCTTGGGTATACTTTAATATCGCGCCATTTCGATAGAACCTAGAAGTCTGGCTGCGAGTCAGCCCGGTGTATTTATCCAGAATCAGAAAAAATAAAAATCTTCGCCGTCATAATTTTTTCTTTCCGAATGTTCAATGACGAATACATCTCTGCCTCTTGCCTTCAGAAGCTGACTGTCTTATGCTGACTGCTGACAAGAAACAGAGCTGTTAATTAGGGGCAGAAGCGGCCCGGTTTGTTCTTGTCCACTGACGGATAGTTCGCTGTGGCAAAGGTAAAGCAGGGAACAGCGACTTAACAAATCTAGCAGAATTCGCCGCAGCCGCTGTTGGTCGGCCGCTGTTTCCTCTTCGGTTTCCCAGGGACGCCCCAGTTGCGATCGCAAAAATAAGGGAGCGCCAAACAATGTCGCGGCACCACCGCTCAGCCACAGAGGCGAGCCGGCATCCAGCCAAAAGTGCCATTTGTGGGAGCGGCGGCTGCTGCGGTACTGGAAGATGTTGGCGAGGGTGACGGCTCTGGCTGCTGGGCCTTCTGGACGCACTGGAAAGGGGTTGGCGGTGACAGTTCCTTGGCGCAACAACTGGATGAACCGGGCGATGGTTTCTGAGTCGCCACCGTTTGTTGGTTCTACGCGCTGCATTCGCCCGTTGATTTCCCAGTAGTGGGTGGCAGTTTCCATTAACTCGCGCAGGGCTGCTAGCCGATCGTAGGGGAGGTATCTGTCGTTCATGAGAAATTTCTGGATGGCTCGATCGAGCAGGGCAATTGGACTCGGCAACAGCCGCTCCTGCTGTTGCGACCGCTGTTGTTCGATCCACTCGACAATGTGCTTGTAGGCCCCGGCTGCTCGGTGTCCCAGTCTGTCCCACCGGGGAAAAGCTGTAATTTCCAGCAATTTAGGTCGCTCGAGATCGGGACGAAAACAGTGATCGGCAATTAAACCTGCTCTCACTTGGTCGATCGATTTTTGATTGTGGATTTGAGATTGTAGATTGAACGTCGAGTTGGAATCTTCTGTTTCCAATGAACGGTGTTTCTGGCTGCCCAACACTACCAGCATTTCGGCTGCGCCATCTCTATCGACTAAACGGCCGAGTCCCGGATAAACTAACGCTAACAAAGTGAGTAAAGCTCGAATCTCTGGGGTAGTCGAGAGGGGGCGCTGATCGTTGAGAGATACGGCGGCGATACCATCTCGCGCTAGAATTTCCGTTAAACTGTAACGGGCGATCGCATCCATCCCGGGGGCAATTACGGCGATTTCCTGCGGTTCCACGGCTTGTGACTTCACCGCATCCACGATGATTTCGGCGGTTTCTCGCAGCAGTTGAGCCCGGGAAGTGGTTTGGAGCGATCGAACCGATCCGGGCAAACTCAAGCCTAAAGGATAAAAACCCTCAGTATTAACTGCTAAACTTACCGCTAAATCTCCAATCTCTGGGGCTAAACCGGCTTGTGCGTCCAAATTTTCCACGCTTTGACAGCGGTCTTCGAGTCTGGCTAGGTATTCCGTGTCAGCCCCCAAGCCCAAACGCACTCCTCCATCTGAATTGTAGGAGAACGCCCCCGCTGCACCTTGGTCGAGCATTCGATCGAACAAATGGCGACTTATCGCCGGATAATCGTCTACATCGTCTGCGATCACAGCTTGGTATCTAGAGGCCAAATGCTGCTGGTAACTGCTATCCGGCAACAAATAGCGCCAGTAGAGTTCGCAAACAATCCCGTAAGTCAGGAACCCCCGCGTCAAGCACCATTCCCGCCACCTTTCCAGCAACTCTCCCATGCTAATCCACAGGTTGGTCGAGCCACCTGAGATAGCAAATCCCTGTTCCAGAATGCTGGGAATCTCTTCTCTGGGCGTACCGCTGACAGCAGCAAGTTGTAATAAGTCTAGTGTTCGACGCACCATTCGGTTTGGACTTACCCCTGTTTGTTGCAAAATGCCTTCGTCTAGTTCGCGACGCCAGAGTCTCGCGGCAAGTTCCAGTTCTGTTTCAGGTTGCAGCCGCAGGGGAAATTGAGCCCTCACATCCAGCGACTGAACTAGCAGGGGCCAAAATAACAATACCTCCTGCTCAAAAAAACCGAAGGGCGTTGTGGAGTGAAAGGTATATTTTCCTTCGGTAGCGACGGCGATGCGATCGGCTAATTCTAGCCGGTTGTCTCCGTTAGCTGCTAAGACTAAAATTGCTGGGGCAGTTTGTCCAGCCCGCCGCCGCCCGGAGATCGATCGCCCTGAAACTTTTGGGGGCAAGGGCTTGACAGTTTTGCTCCAAATGCAGAACTGCTCGACTAAACGAGTGGTTTTGCCACTGCGGCCAGATCCGACAATCCAAATTGAATCCTCCGTGGCAGTTCTCAATTTATGTAAATTTGTTACCATACCGTGAATACTCTAATCACTAATGTCTACAGCCAACTAACCAGCTTTAGCTATGAATACTTCTCCCTGGAACAGGATTGTAAAATATCTCTACAGCCTTCACCAATGGTATCGAGAAACGCCTGAGAGGGCTCTAGAACAGGCCTACGATGCTGCGTTAGCAATTAAGGCGATCGAAGACGAGCATTTTGGCGGTCAAGGAATCTCTGATCGATCGGGAGATTACGGACAAAGCACCCTGTCTTACTTTAAATCCGAACTGCAAAAATACCTCAAGGTCATCCAAACTCGAATGGTTGAGTTTAATGCTAGCCGTTCTTTTTTGGAACTGCCGGAGCGAGTTGGAGCCAAACCGAAAACGGGGCACAGCGCTGATTATCACCAGCATGGATTACATCTCAACAATAAAGATAGAGCATCCCTTATATTTGAGAAGCTAGAGTTTATTGATGGAGTCATCGACAAGTATATTAATAATAGTAGAGCGACGGCAATTGTTCCGGTTGTCACTTCAGTAAATGTGCAGGCTAAATCTACCAATAGCAGCTCTCCACTTGACCAAAATAAAGGTTCAGCTAATTCTGTTAAGATTCACGATGGTGAGGTTGACACTAACTATGAAGAAGTCAATTTATTACCGCGATCGCTTTTGGGAACTTTGAATCGCATCACTAAAGATTTAGACCCTGGAGCAGAAAAAGAAGTAGTTAAGAATTTTCGCAATTCCAAAGTAAAAACAATTATTTCTCTCAGATTTATTTTGCTTTTGATTTTAGTTCCGCTGTTGACGAATCAAATCTCCAAAAACTTTTTAGTCGGCCCGGTGGTGGACCATTTTAGAGGAAAAGAAAATGCTCCTCTTTTCATAAATGTTAACCTGGAAGAAGAAGCATTTCAAGAACTGGAGAGATTTGAGCAGCACCTCAAATTTGAAAGGTTAATAGGCACTGCTCCGTCGCTTTCTTTAGAGGAAACGGAAAAGAAGATTGCCGAGAAAGCAGTTGAACTAGCGGAGGAATACCGATCTGAAAGTGGTGGAGCTATTAAAAATATTTTTGCCGATTTGATTTCCTTGATTGCCTTTGCCGCGATTATCGTCACTAACAAGAAAGAGATTGAGATTTTAAAGTCTTTCATGGACGATGTGATTTACGGGCTCAGCGACAGTGCGAAAGCTTTCGTAATTATTTTGTTTACAGATGTGTTTGTGGGATTCCACTCGCCTCATGGTTGGGAAGTAGTTCTTGAAGGTGTATCGAGGCATTTGGGACTGCCAGAAAATAGGCAGTTCATATTTTTGTTCATTGCAACGTTTCCAGTGATCTTGGATACGGTATTTAAGTATTGGATATTCCGTTATTTAAACCGGAGTTCGCCTTCGGCTGTTGCTACGTACAAGAATATGAACGAATAATCAGAGGCGAAGGAAGTTCGGCAACGAGCAATGTACGGGATGTAACGGATGTTAGGAAGAAGGCAGAAGGAAGTTCGGCAACGGATTCTGTAACGGATGTTAGGAAGAAGGCAGAAGGAAGTTCGGCAACGGATTCTGTAACGGATGTAACGGATGTCAGGAAGTAGGAAGAAGGAAGAAAGAACGAAAAAGAAAAAAAGATGTAATAATAGCAATGGTTTCAGGCATTGATCACGTCCTCAGTAGGGCGTCCACTGCACACTGAGTGGCTTACCCATAGCGCACAAAAGCATTTATTGTTTGCGTCCGGAGTGGTTTAATTAAGTTGATCTACTTAAGCTGTTGGGCCTCTAAATTTTATTTTGGGGCGGGTTCTCGTGGGCACCCCACAAGAATTTTATCAAACTTGACAGTCATAAAGCTTCCGCTCAGGAAGCGTAAAATTTAGATGCGCCTTGGCAGATATAAAAAAAATGCGATCGCCCGCAGAATCTCTCGAAAGAAATCAAAAGCGCGATCGCATTCCCAGAACCAATTACCAATGACCTAATTCCAACGCTTCTTGCGCTGTCGCTGGCTTGCCACCGCCTCCACCAGTCCCAGGCCGAGAAAATTACTCAGCAGCGACGCATTCCCGTAACTCAGGAAAGGCAGGGGAATGCCCGTAACTGGAGCCAAGCCAATGTTCATGCCAATATTTACGAACACCTGAAAAATCAACATTGACAGTACGCCGATCGCTAGCAAAGAACCAAAATTATCGTTAGCAGTTTGAGCGATCGTCACCAACCGGAAACAAATGATCCAGAACACCAACAGCACGCAAATGCAGCCAATAAACCCCAATTCTTCGCCAATAGCTGAAAAGATAAAGTCCGTATGCTGTTCGGGAATAAAGTTAAGCTGAGTTTGCGTTCCGTGAAATAAACCCCTGCCTTTGAGCTCCCCGGCCCCAATAGCAATCCGAGATTGAATCAAGTGATATCCGCTGCCTAAAGGGTCTTTCTCGGGGTTTAAAAACCCTGTTAGGCGCATTTTTTGATAATCCTTGAGCACATTCCAAAAAATATGTCCGAGGTGTCCAGAAACAACGTTCACCAACACAGCACCGAAAGTCCCCAACCACGGCCAAGGCAGGGTTCGCCAAGCGATAATACCCGCAACAACTACCCAGGCTATCCAAATCGGTGTAGACAGGTTATTGAAGAGAACTGAGATTAGAGGAGAGAATAGCAATATTAGCCAGCCGGGATTGACATTACCCCAGTAAAACATCCCCATTGTGATCGCGCCGAAGACTAAGGAAGTACCTAAATTTGGTTCGGCAAAGATCAATCCCCAGGGTACAGCCATAATCGCCAGCATCCTCAACATATTACCCACCGTGGGAACAGTCTTGTCGTGCAGGAGAGCTGCTAAAGTGACAATCATGCCTACTTTGGCAAATTCTGACGGTTGCAGGTAGAAGCCGCCGATGTTGATCCACCGCTGGGCACCGAGCCCTGTAGTACCGATAAAGCGCACTGCGATCAGGGACAAATTGATTAATATGTAAATCGGCCATTTCCACTCAAGCAGTGTTTGGTAACGGCAGCGGGAAATGATGATGGCGAGGAACAAACCGACTGCCCCAGTTACCCAGTGCCGCCACCAGTCGATCAGCCCCTGGTTGATTTCGACGCTGCGGATCATGATGCCCCCGAAGATGGTGAGGCCGATGCAAGCGGCAAACAGCCAAGGGTCTGCTTCTTCCCAGGGTTTGAAGATGAATTTCCAGCGGTTTCTGACTTGTATTCTCTGCAACATGAGGATTTTAGATTTTAGATTTTAGATTTTAGATTATCGAGCTGATTTTCGGAACTTGTGGATATATTTCGGATTCACAGCCTGCACCTTAATGTAGAAGCGTCGGTGTGAGTACCTCACATTATTCGGGGAGTTGCAGCGAGGTTCCGGGCCGTCAGCAATGGGCTAGGGGTTCCGTGCCCAAAAATCTCCATGTAGGGTGCGCCGATGGGTACCTTAAGTAACCACACAAAATTAATTACATAAAGACTCCTTGCTAGGCAAGGGTTTCAGTATAAATATTGTGTAATTAATTCTGCACACCTACTTACCAGGATGTGGAACGACAAATCAAGGTTTGAGGTGACAGGGGGCGGTTCCCGATCGCACAATAGCCTGATCGTCGCGATCCGCAAGTCCGAAAATAGTCAGGCCGGTTCGTAAAGGTACTCGAAGCCGTTCCCATCTGGATCTCTGCCGTAGAAGGATGCTGTACCGTCGCGGTGTTCGTGAATGTGGGTGACGGAAACACCATCGGCTTTGAGTTGTTGGTAGGCGGATTCCATTTCGGTACGATCGTCAAATACAAACCCAAAATGCGGCCCTGCTTGGTCGTAACTCGGACTCAACAGCGCCAATCCGTCCTCTCCTGCTTTCAAATAAGCCCAGTCTGCATCTTTCCAGACTAACTCCATACCCAAGTTGCGGTAGAATTCAGCAGACTTCTCTATGTCTTGCACGCAGACGGCTACGTGTCCCAATCGTTTTAGTTTCATATCTACAAAGTTTACGGTTGTTCTTTCATTTATTGTATCTATTTTCGGATTTTTTGCTCGATTAATTAGGTATTTTTTCTATTTTTTTTGTTGCGGCTAACTGTACTTTTTCTACTTGTTTGCTAGCGTCCATTTCGCTGAACAGTTGAATGGCGCGCTCAAAATTTTCTTGGGTTTTCTCGGTGTTACCAAGTTTTTGTTCTGTCAGTGCTAGTTGATAGCAAGCTTCGGCTCGGTCTAATTTAGCGCTAGCTCGATCGAGTATTTCTATTGCTTCTGCATGGTGCTGCAGGGCTTGGTCAATTTCTCCCCCTTCTCGGTACAGCGCTGCTATAGCGCTGAGAGCTTTGGCTTTGATGGTGTTGTACTGGTTTTGGTCGGCTTGGGCGATCGCTTGGCGGTACAAGCTCAAAGCTTTCTCTGTCTCTCCCAGGTTTTGATAGGTGGCGGCGAGAAAAACTAACTTGTATCCCGTACCCACCAACTGACTGTTTTCCCGATCGGCATACAGTTTTTCGGCGAGCTCTTCCGCCTCTTTTTTGGCTCCGACACAGGAGTTGAGGAAAGCTAACCCGACATCGATCGAATAGCTATTAATCCCGATTTCGTCCCGCGAATTTTTCAGCTTTACAAATATCTCCATAGCTGATTCTAATTCGCCCATTTCTATTTGACAAAAACCTATATTAATTGCAGCGTTAACTTTCCAGAATTCCAGATTAGCTTGTTTGCCGTTTTCCGGTTCGCCGCTTTTAGCTAAAATTTGCAAAGATTTAGTGGCTTTTATTTCTGATATTTGATGGCATTCTATGGCTTGATTTATTTCACCTAAGATCCTGTGACAAATACCTAAAATACTGTATAACCCGCTCAAATAATAATCAGAAGTCACATTGTTAACGATCCGAGTAGTTGCTGAAATTATTGGCTGCAAGAAACCTAATTTGTAGAGCGCTCTACCGAGCTTGTAATCTTTTGCAAACTGGATATTGATTTTTTTGAGGATAACGCTCGCGGCCTGCTCGAAACAGCTAATTGCTACATAATGATAGTAAGCTTCAAAAGCTTTCAGCGCATCTTCTACAGTCTCAATATTTTCAACACTCTCGCTCCAGAACTCGGCGGCTTTGCGGTTTGCAGTTTCCCAGTCTCCGGGCGAGAGCCGATCGACCGCTTCTTCGCGAATTGCTGGATGCAGCCAGTATTCGCCCTTCTGAGACTCGACTAGCGATCGGTGCAACAGCGATTTAATGATTTGTCGCCGTCCGGCTTCCGGCACGTCCCACAGCAAACACAAAAGTCCGTCAGTAGGGACTGTCGGTACATCTTGATAGCGGTAACAGCCCAAGCGACAGAGGAGTTGATAGGCTTCCGAATCGAGTTCGAGGAGGCGGTTGAATTGACTGGTAACTAAATTTTTTAAGTCTGTTTCAACGAGCGGATCTTCGCTGTTTTCCAGCCAGTAAGCCGCCATGTCTCCGTCAAAATCTTCTCGGATTGTGCCGCAAATAATGCCCATTGCTTTGGCATTGCCGCCGTAAACTTTGTGCATTTCCTTGAGGGCGACATCATCTATATTGATGTTGCGGGCGCTAAAAAACTGCTGCCAAACTTCTACTTCCAATCCCGGAAGCAAGTAGTGTTCGACGGTTACATCTGAATCGCAAAGTCGATCGCGACTGGTAATCAGCGTTACCGACTGCACCGCTGCGTCAGCCAAAACTCGCAACAGTTCCACGTAAAGCCGGTGCGGTTCAATAAACTTACCTTGTCCGTCGAGTGCGGCTTCCAAATTGTCAATCAATACGCCGACTTTGTGAGTCTGAAGCTGCCGCTTCAGCCGCCCCAGGGTGACGCCAAAGTCTGGCCCTGGTTCTTCCTGAAAGTCTTGCTTGAGCCATTCTTCGATCGCGCTTTCCAAGGCCGTGATGTTCTCTGTCTCTTTTGCCATCAACAGTTCAATGGTTCGATCAAACCCTTGAGATTTGAGATACTGTCTGGCCAAAGTTGTTTTGCCGATACCGCCGGCACTTTGGATGACAATCACTTTTGCACCTTGGGCGACAAGAGTATTGAGATCTTCGATCGCCCCGAAGCGGCCTAAAAAATTAGGGTTTTCGATTTCCAAATCCGCATCGGGGTTGTTAGGCACTTGGGCCGGAACCGTTTGTCCCGACTGCGGTTCTAGTTTCGAGTAGCTGCGCCAATACCTCTCTACAACCGCTTGAAGGTTGTCTCTTTTAACTTTTTCGCCTTCTCCAAACAGCGCTGAAAGTCGCTTCCACAAATTAGAGGCAGCGTCCTTAACAGTCCCTACTCCATACCCTTCACTATCTGCAACCTGTTGGTACGTCCTGCCTTGCACGCCTTGCCAAGCTTCGCGAAAGATCGCGCTGTCAAGGTTGTCGAGAGTTTTCAGGTTTCGAGCCACAAGTAACGAGTTGGTAAAATCCAGTGCACGATCGGCTTCCATTTAGTCACCAGGTTTAGCGTTACCTATCTGACACAACTTTAACAGACTTTTTCCGACTCGCTTACACGCTCAAACAGTGGACTTGTATAGACTTTTCCCGACTGACACGGCCGAGGTTGGCCGGGGATACTGTTGAGTGTGGAGGGGAAGTTGACAGGCAAGCTTCTAACTTACACACCAATCAAGTCGAGTTTATATTCAGGAGAAAGCAGCTATGTCTATTAACGATGTTGAAACAGCGATCGTAGATGAACAAATTCGCCCTCAAGAATGCGGCCGCGTTCGTTTCCAAAACAGTTGGTGGCCGGCGAAGTGCGATCGAGACATGACTTTTGAACCCGGTGAGGTGGTTCGCGTTGTGGGAATTGAAAATATTACTTTGATCGTTGCAGCGTCGTTTGCGATCAATTCTGAAAGTTAAGGCAAATCTACAATCGGGAGCAAGCAATCATGAATTTTGACAATTCTGAAAAAGCGATCGTGGATGAAGAAATTCGACCTAATGAGTCCGGTCGCGTTCGTTTCCAAAACAGTTGGTGGCCGGCGAAGTGCGATCGAGACCTGACTTTTGAACCTGGTGAGGTGGTTCGCGTAGTCGGAATTGACAATATTACTTTGATAGTTGAAGCGTCGTTATAAATCAATGGCTTAGGGAGTCGAGCTATAGGTTTATAGCCTCCCAACGTTCAGGCCAACCTAGAAGCAGGAGAAAGTAATCATGACTGTCAGCCATTTGGAAAGAGCGATCGTTGAAGAAGAAATTAAACCAAATCAGTCCGGCAGTGTGCGATTTCAAAGCAGTTGGTGGCCTGCCAAGTGCGTTCGAGAAATAACTTTGCAACCCGGTGAAGTTGTTCGCGTCGTGAGCCTTGACAACATTACTCTGATAGTTGAAGCGTAGTTGGAAAGCAATCTGGAGGTGGGGAGTTATCGGAGGGTAGAACAAATAAATTTGCGATCGCGTTTCTATCTCGATACATTTCTCTTCAAGCGCGCGATCGTACTTCTCGCCTCTGTTAATTTCCAGATTCTAGAGTTTGACCTCAACCACAACTCACCGCTGACAGTTTTGTCGGCGGTTTTTTTGTAGGCGTTCAGGGGGTGACACGCAACTTAAAAGCCTTGTGCTGAAAAGGGTTTAAGGCGATCGCCCTCAAAAGAATTAGGCTGCCGCGAGCTTCTTTTGCATATCTCGACAAGGTGGAATCAGGATCGAGGGCGATCGCCCCGGAGCGTAATTGTCAATAAGTCTGTCATAATAGCTATTAGAAATTTCTCCACCGAGTTAGTACGGTGCATAACTCAAAATTAGGGTGTAAAACTGGAAAAACCTTACCCGATGAGATCGATTTGTACATGACTTTTCAAGAAGCCCTAGAATTTATCGAATCAGCCTTAGAGTCCAAGACCAGTAAAACGTTAAGTTTGCTTGAAAAAGAAATCTTAAAAGCTGCTTGGGAAAACGCAACTTATAGTGTACTTGCTGACAGCTTGTACCTGAGCATAGGACATATCAAAGATTTAGCTGCCATCCTGTGGCAGCGGCTTTCAGACGTAATGGGAGAAAAAGTTACTAAAAATAACTTCCGCTCTCTGCTAGAGAAGCAAAACACCACAAGTGCGATCGTCGATGCCAAAGTCCAAGGCGAACCTATGACGATGGCTTCGGTAGGAGAAAGTGACATCAATGAATTACAAACTTACAAAGGAAACATTTTAATTGTTGATGACATCCAAGAGAATCTGCGTTTTCTAACAAGAATTCTAACTAACGAGGGGTACAAAGTTCGCGGCGTCACCAAGGGTGCGATGGCCTTGAGGACGGTTCGTCATTATCCCCCCGATGCTATATTGCTGGATATTAAAATGCCAGACATGGATGGCTATCAAGTCTGCGAAGCCCTAAAATCGGATGAAAACACCTCAGAAATTCCGATTATTTTCTTAAGCGCGCTCGATCAAGTTCTGGATAAAGTCAAAGCTTTTAAGGTAGGGGGAGCTGACTACATCTCTAAACCTTTTCAGTTGGAAGAAGTGCTAGTTCGCCTCGAAACTCAGGTCACTATCCAGCACCAAAAACGCCAGCTTAAAGAAGCAATCGAGCGACACCAGCAAACCGCAGAAATTGCCTACCAATCTCGCACCCTGTTGGCAAACTTGCTAAACTCATCTCTGGATGGAATAGCTGCAGTGGAGGCGATGAGGGGGGATATCGCTGGAGAAATTGAAGATTTTCGCTGCTTGATAGTTAACCCTGTCTTTGCCAGACTCTTAGGAAAAAAACGAACCGAACTCGCGGGCGAACCCGTTCTGAAAAAACTGCTTAATCAATTGAGTCCAGGATTGTTTGATTTGTTAGTAGAAGTTGTTGAGACTGGAGAATCGCTTGAAGGAGAGGTTCATCTAGAAACTAATTACGGCAAATGCTATTATTTCACTGCTGTGAGATTGGGAGACGGTTGCTCAATTACCATCCGTGATCTTACGGACTTAAAACAGTCGGCATTAAAGTCAAT
Source organism: Microcoleus sp. K5-D4 (assembly GCF_036704575.1). Classification (NCBI taxonomy): domain Bacteria; kingdom Bacillati; phylum Cyanobacteriota; class Cyanophyceae; order Oscillatoriales; family Microcoleaceae; genus Microcoleus; species Microcoleus sp. K5-D4. Next base: position 81,501 of record NZ_JAUBSD010000008.1, on the reverse strand, counting down.
GATCGAACAGAACAAACGGCGTGTTATCAAATAGGATAAACGGCGCTTACGCAATCTGACCCAGAAACCGGGTTTTTTACCGAATCTACGGGCTGCACTGCGTCTTTTCGTCAGGACTTACGCAATCTGATCCAGAAACCGGGTTTTTTAGGGAATCTACGGGGTGTAACCAAGTATTATCCTAAAAAAAGCCGGTTTCTGACTACCCCTGTGTAATTCCTAAAAATATCAATATTCACCAACCAAGGGTTCACTTAAATCGAGAATCTTCTCAAACTGAAACTTCCTCACCCAATTTCTGAGAGTTTGAAGCTCGAAAGCGTGAGATTCAAGAATCTCCTCTAGGAGTTGAAAAACTAATTCCCAATCAGCGTCAATAGCTGCTTCATATAATTTTACCATCCATTTTTTTGACATCGCTGCTAATAAACGAGTGAAATTTAACAGTTCTCCAGTCACATTAGAAGGGGGACAGGGTAGCTCTTGATCCTGATAAATATAAAGGATTCCCCAATGTTTAGCCATGATGTCAAAGATGGCTTCTGTGTGGAACGGTTTTGGCACAAAAGTCTAGTGAGCGATTCATCCTGCCTGTTTGTTGGGGGGAAATATAAGTTAATGTCCCTTCTAGAATATTAGGACTTTTGAGGGTGGGATTCTCTTGGGATAGGATGGTAGATAAGCCAAAGTCAATAATTTTTAATTGTCCTGTTTCAATACTCCGGACAGTTTTTAAGCAGCCAGAGTACCATAAGACAAGACTGAAGGAAGGTTAGGGTGATTTAAAATCAAATCCGGGTCTAAATCTAACTTATCAATAAAGCTAGAAAGTAGATGCTTATTTAATTCCAGACGTTTATAATAGGCCATAGAAAACACAAACGACTTGGCAGATGAATGACAACTATAGAGTTGATGTTTGGCTAAATTTAAGGCAATAAGACTGGCATTAAAATGAAAATCAAGCCGTGGTAGATGACGAGCTTGACAATCAGACAATCCCGTAAATTGCTTGGCATCCCGAAAAATAAATTCAATCTGGAAGCGAGCCTGATAATATTCAACAATTTGCTCAGGTGATAGGTGAATATCAGTGCTAAACAATAAAGCATTTTTGATTTTGCCATTGGCTTGAACCTCAGAAATACAAGCCAAACTAATTTGACAGTTTAAACAACAACGACCGACCTCCAATGTATATAATGAAACTCCAGGTTTTCAATACTTCGGACAGTTTTATATCTAATCGAGTGTCCGAAACCCAGACTGGCTATATGGTGGACTATTATTTCAAGGTTTAAGTAAGCGCCCTAAGTTTCCTAAAATGCGTTAAAAATGGCAGGGCTTTCTCGCGATCGGCTTACAGGGCCGTTAAAAAACTGTCCGAAGTATTGTTATATGATGACTCTTATCAACTCCTTTTGTAAAGCTTGATTGAGATGCTCTTACCCTGCATCAACCGCGCCGATACTGAAGTGAAAGTTGTTGCCCTCACCTACGACCACGGACCCTATTCTCCCTATACAAATCAGCTTTTAGATATCTTAGACCGCTATTAAGTTAAAGCAACTCTTTTTGAAATCGATCGCAATATTGAGAAACATCCCGAAATCGTGAAAATGATTGTCGCGAGGGGAGATGAGTTGGCAAACCATTCCTAATCTCACAAATCGCATTTGCCATGCTGCTCTGGCTGCAAGAAAATCTAATTCAGGCATCAAAGTCGGAACTAAAGCTGCCCAAAACTGCACCTGTAAAGCAGAGTTAGTAGCAATTTTTTTAACCAGTTCCAGGAGCAAAACGAGGTTCTAGGTGGTTTCCGGGAGGCGAGAACCGGGGAGAAGGGCGATCGTCCGAACTCCGGATATTAATTCCTAATCTTTGCCCGTAGAATTGAGGTTGTCCATGACAGGATTGCCGACAAACTGAGCTTTCTTTAAACCCTGTCGGTTTAAGTCAGTAGCAGCCAAAGCATCTCTAGTAAAAACCGCCAGACATTTCTCTGAGCAAAGCAACTGCCACAAGATTAAACCCAAATCGACTCGCCCCTCGTAATAACTAGAATGAGCCGATAGAAAAATTATATAGGGGCGGTTGCTGGCATGGGCGATCGCCGCAGCGACAATATCCCCAGTTGGCACCACCCAATCGCAGTGGCGCGAATGCGTCCAAACAGCCTGCAATTGCTGCCAAGTCAAAGCAATTAGGCGCGCCCCAACATCTTTGAGGAAAAACAGGGGATTCATGTAAAAAACTCCCCCAGACCGCATTTGACTGGTGGGCCCAATAATTGGCACGGTCGATCGGCGGTAAGCAGCCCCGTCACCTACAATCGGGATTGCCGAAACATCAACATCCGCGCCAGATACTCTTAAAGCTTTGAGAATTTGACAGTTAATCGAGTCTTCCCCGTGACTGTTGCTGAGGAAAAGTATCCTCTTCGATTTCATATAATCGGAATACAATCAGAATCAGTGCCGAGCTTTTTTTAAAGACAGCGGTGCGATAGCTAAACTCGGGCGGGCTAACTTTTTGTTAGTCTAATTTAAATACATTGTGGAAGTGAAACAGCGTGAATATTGAAATTGGGCGGGGCAAAAGCGCTCGCAGAGCTTACGGCATAGATGAAATTGCGCTCGTACCCGGACAGCGCACCCTCGATCCGAGTTTGGCAGATACCAAGTGGCAGATTGGCGGGATCGATCGAGAAATCCCGATCATCGCCAGCGCCATGGATGGAGTAGTCGATGTCCGCATGGCCATTTTGCTGTCGGAATTGGGAGCAATGGGCGTGCTCAACCTAGAAGGAATTCAAACCCGCTATGCCGACCCCCAGCCAATATTAGAGCGCATCGCCAGTGTCGGGAACCACGAATTTGTTTCCCTGATGCAGCAACTCTATGCCGAACCCATCAAGCCAGAATTAATCGACCTGAGAATTAAAGAAATTAAAGCAGGAGGAGGGATTGCCGCCGTCAGCGGTACACCGGCCGGCGCGAGCAAATACGGCCGGGCGGTTGCTGAATCGGGAGCCGATATATTTTTTGTGCAAGCAACAGTAGTCTCGACTGCTTTCCTTTCCCCTGAATCAATCTCATCTTTAGATTTGACACAATTCTGTCAAGAGATGCCGATACCAGTAATTTTGGGTAACTGCGTCACCTACGAAGTCGCTCTGAATTTAATGAAAACTGGCGCTGCGGGCATTCTCGTGGGCATTGGGCCGGGGGCTGCTTGCACATCTAGGGGCGTATTGGGTGTCGGCGTTCCCCAAGCCACAGCGGTAGCAGACTGCGCCGCCGCGCGGGACGACTACTATCGCGAAACTGGCAAATACGTGTCGGTGATTGCTGACGGCGGTTTAATTACCGGCGGCGATATCTGCAAGTGCATTGCCTGCGGTGCCGATGCAGTGATGATTGGTTCGCCCTTTGCCAGGGCCGCCGAAGCTCCCGGCCGCGGCTTTCACTGGGGGATGGCGACTCCGAGCCCGGTTTTGCCGCGCGGCACTCGCATTCGTGTGGGGACTACGGGTACTGTGGAGCAAATTTTGCGGGGGCCTGCGGTGCTAGATGACGGTACGCACAACTTGCTCGGAGCTCTGAAAACTAGCATGGGTACCTTGGGCGCTAAGGATATTAAGGAGATGCAGCAAGTGGAAGTGGTAATTGCTCCTTCTCTGCTGACGGAGGGTAAAGTCTATCAAAAAGCTCAGCAGTTGGGCATGGGTAAGTAGATTTACCGATCAAATACCAGCATACCTTGACAAAATTTGTTCAAGAGTCTCGAAATTTACAGAATATTGTGGAATTATCGAGAAGGAGATGTCACAATAGAAGAAGCGGAGACGCATGTTTCCGTTCACTCCTCACACCACACTCCGCCCGGACTACTGTTCGGGCGGTTCCTTTTTTGCCGGACATCTTGGCTCTTGCTTACTAGATACAGAACTGAGGCTTGTAGCTCCGGAGAGGGGGAGAGTGGGAGAGGGGGAGAGTCTGGGAGTGGGAGACTTTTTCTTCTATATAAGTGCATTCTGCCTTCGGAAACATCAGTGCCTTCGGAAACATCAGTGCCTTGTTCCTTCAGAAACCTTGTGCCTTCTTCCTTCTACCGTCTTCCCTCTTCCCTCTTCCTTCTACGGTCTCCTTCAGAAGCCTTCTCTTAAAATGGTTGACGCAAGTGGTTACATTTTTTGCTAGACTTGTTATCCGAGAAATAGTATTTACAAGGATGGCTAGGGATGTCAGCAGCCGCGCAAGTAACCGACTCTACCTTTAAGCAGGAAGTGCTCGATAGCGAAGTTCCAGTTCTAGTGGATTTTTGGGCTCCCTGGTGCGGGCCCTGTCGGATGGTGGCGCCCGTCGTAGACGAAATTGCCCAGCAATATGAAGGGCAGGTCAAGGTAGTAAAAGTTAATACCGACGAGAATCCTAACGTGGCCAGCCAATACGGTATCCGCAGCATTCCGACGCTGATGATATTTAAGGGCGGTCAACGTGTGGATATGGTGGTTGGGGCAGTTCCGAAAACTACTCTGGCCAACACTCTGGAAAAGTACATTTAACCCAACTGCGAGCAGTTTCGCGCTGTTCTTTGTGGGCCGCGAAAGCTAACTCGCTTCAGAACCGGGGCAAAGCTACGGGAAAAGTTATTAGTCGCCAGCATGGCAATTTGCTGGTGGCTATTAGCTTATAACTTTGGCTTGCCCCTTAATTTTTATTAGCCACAAATTGTTACCGTTTCGGAAAAATTCATGATTCGTTCTCGGTCTGGTCAAGGTTTTGAGTCCCTCCAAGCTGAAGTGATGGATTTGCTCGATCGCTTGCCAATGTTGAAGCACTCTGAGTGGATCGAACGATCGCTCTCTACTATAGTGCAAATGGCCAGAGAGGATCTCGATCGCCTAGACTTGAAGATTATTGCGGCGTCGCTCCGAGATATGGAGAGCGCTTTTGAGATGTTTTATCCTTACCGCCATGTTCGCAAAATTGTGATTTTTGGTTCGGCGAGGGTGTCACCGCAATCTGTGGAATATTTGCTGGCCAGAGACTTTGCACGCGCGATCGCCCAGCAGGGGTTTATGGTGATTACTGGCGGCGGCGGCGGAATTATGCAGGCGGGGAACGAGGGGGCGACTGCTGAACGTTCTTTTGGGCTGAACATTCAGTTACCTTTCGAGCAGAGTTCTAATCCTTTCATTGCCGGCGATCCCAAATTGCTCAATTTTAAATATTTTTTCACTCGTAAGTTATTTTTTCTCCGGGAGAGCGATGCTTTAGCTCTGTTTCCGGGCGGTTTTGGCACTCTGGACGAGGCTTTTGAGTGTCTGACTTTGATTCAAACTGGCAAGTTCGGGCCGGCTCCTGTGGTATTGATCGATCGACCGGGAGGAGATTATTGGCACGATTGGAATTATTTTGTGCAAAAACAATTGCGGGGCCGGGGTTTGATTTCACCCGACGATCGCAGCCTGTATACGATTACTGACGATATAAATGTCGCTTGCGAGGCGATCGGTAGTTTTTATCTGGTTTATCATTCCTGCCGCTACGTGCGCGAAAAATTGGTAATTCGATTGAAAACAGAGCTTTCTGATGATAATGTCGATCGCCTAAATACTGATTTTAGCGATATTGTTGTCACCGGAAAAATTGAAAAAAGTCAAGCTTTGGAACCGGAAATAGGAGATGCAACTTTCGATATGCCGCGCCTAGTTTTGCATTTCAACCAGCGGGATTTGGGGCGGCTTTATCAGCTAATTGCTGCTATTAATCAAATGGGTGCAGCTTCGCCGGCGGCGGCGCATCCAGAACAAAAGTAGTTATTAGTTATCAGTCATTAGTCATTTTAAATATGGGTGAGATTAGATAGAAGTTGGACAACTTGTATTTTGACAAAAGCGCTCTGCTGAGATAAGTTTTTGTAAAAAGTAAAGAAAAAAGCGTCCAAAAGCCAAAGAAAATCTTGTCAGTACCTTGATGGCGTTGTTTGGGAAAAAAACAGCAAAATGCTAGACCTGCTGCTAATTGCAATTTTGGGATTTCTCGGCAGTTTCGGTCACTGCGCCGGAATGTGCGGCCCGCTGACAATGGCGTTTTCTCTTTCTAATTCCCGCAACGATAAATTAGCGACTTTCCGCTTTCATTTGCTGCTAAATTTGGGGAGAATTACTGCTTACGCTTTGGTTGGTGCTGCAATTGGCGGACTGGGTTCGGTGTTAATTGCTGGCGGACTTTTGGCAGGTACGGGTAGCGAATTGCGGCGGACGATCGCACTTCTGACGGGCACGATGCTGATTTGGTTCGGAGTAGGGCAAATTAAACCGAACTTGCTGCCGGGATTGCCCCGATTGCACCCGCTGTCGCACGATCGAGTCGGACAAGCAATGAGCAAGCTTTCGGCACAAAAAAACTGGTGGGTGCCGATTGCTTTGGGTTTGCTTTGGGGTTTGATTCCCTGCGGTTTCCTCTACGCAGCCCAGATTAAGGCGGCGGAAACCGGAAACCCGGTTTTGGGTGCGGCGACGATGCTGGCTTTTGGACTCGGCACGCTGCCAACGATGCTGGGAGTGAGTTTTTTTGCTGGCAGATTGAGCGCCGACAAGCGCAGTCAACTGTTTCGTGCGGGTGGTTGGGTGACGGTGGCGATCGGAATTCTTACCTTGCTGCGAACCGATGAAATGGTTGATTTTACTGGGCACGCAGCGCTGCTGTGCTTGATGCTAGCACTGTTGGCGCGTCCGGTTAGCAAGTTTTTGCCGCAACTGTTGCGCTATCGCCGCGTCTTGGGTGTGGGCGCGTTTGTCTTAGCAGTCGCCCACACGTTTCATATGCTGGATCATACGCTGCAATGGAATTTTGATGCTGTGTCCTTCATGTTGCCGCAACATCAGTTGGGAATGGCGGCTGGGATGCTGTCGCTGCTGTTGATGCTACCGGCAGCGGTTACAAGTTGCGATCGCATTCAAAATTATTTAGGCCAACTGTGGCGAATGCTTCACCTGTTAAGCGTTCCAGCTTTATTGCTGTGCGCTGTACACGCGGCACTCATCGGTTCCCACTATCTCGGCGGTTTTGAATGGAAGTTGCACAATCAACTGCTGACAGCCGTGTTGGCGGTGGTTGTGATGTTAGTTACGTTTGTGCGATCGCGCTTGTTTTGGTCACTTTTATCACTAGAGAATTTCTATGTTTCCCCTGTCAAACAAAAGTAAAAGTTTAGGATTGTTAGTATTTTTGGGATTGCTCGTAGAAGCAGCAATTCCCAGTGCGCCGCAGTTAAACTCTCTTTCAGTTTTAGCCCACGAAGTCGAAGTATCCGGAGATGTAGCCGCTACCTTTCACCTAGAACCAAACCACAACCCCCGCGCCGGACAGTCTGCGAGAGTGTGGTTTGCGCTGACTCGCAGGGGCGGCAAAATTATCCCCTTAGAGCAGTGCAATTGCAAATTAGCGGTTTATCCAAAAGAGCGCAAAGAAGGGGATAAGCCACTGATGCAGCCGCCTTTAAAAGCCATATCAGCCGAGAAATATCAAGGGATTCCCGGGGCTGATATCGTATTTCCCAAGGCTGGCATTTACCAGCTTAACTTGAGCGGAACAGCCAAAAACCCAGCTAATTTTAAACCGTTTAAACTGAGTTACACTGTCACCGTTAGGTAATACCATTTGAGATTTTAAGGACTGATTCGGTAGAGATTTTATGTAAATTAACCGCAGAGAGCGCCGAGAGCGCCGAGAGGAGAAAATAAGAGGAAGATTGAGAGCAAGTTTTCTATTTGAAGTTAAGGGGGACACGCGACCTATAATTTAGTTAAATTACTATTATAGCAACTACCAAGAGGCTTAGGACGTGCTTAATTGCTGAAACCATTGATTTTATTGCGCTTTGCTTCTTCATTCTTCCTTCAAACAGCAAATCTTAATTTTTAATAAAGATAAGTCGGTGCATTCTGCACTAAGTAAATTTCTGCGTTACCTTGTCATTGTCCATTATGAGATTTGTGCAAGCTAACGTCTCTTGAACTGACCAAAGGATATAACGATGGATATCTTATCTAACACCGTGGCCCTATCGCGGATGCAATTTGCGCTAACCGCCATATTCCATATGCTGTGGCCAGTTCTGACAACTGGAATGGGGATTTATCTGGTAATTGTTGAAGGAATGTGGCTAAAAACTCGCAATCCCGACTACTACCATCACGCTCGTTTTTGGTCTAAACTCTACGTCCTCAACTTCGGTATTGGAGTAGCTTCAGGAATTCCGATGGAATTTCAGTTTGGCACGAATTGGGCACCATTTTCTGAAGCGGTTGGTGACTTTTTTGGCAGCATTTTGGGCTTTGAAGCTTCAATGGCATTTATGCTAGAAGCCGGCTTTTTAGGAATTATGCTGTTTGGTTGGGAGCGCGTTCACCCGATCGTCCATTATTTCGCTACAATCATGGTAGCCTTCGGCGCTAACCTATCAACAGTCTGGATTTTAGTCGCTAACTCTTGGCTGCAAACTCCTGCGGGCGGAGAAATGGTCAATGGCAAGTTTATTGTCAGCGATTACTTCCAAGCAATTCTGAACCCGTTCGCATTAAACAGCATTCTCCATATGTTTTTTGCGACGTTAGAAACTTCGCTGTTTGTCATTGGGGGAATTAGCGCTTGGTACATTCTCAATAAGCGCAACCAAGCCTTTTTTTCCAAGTCTTTAAAAATTGCCATAGCGACAGCAATCGCCGTTGCACCTTTGCAAATATACATCGGACATTTGAGCGCTGAACAAGTTTATCACTATCAACCCACTAAATTAGCAGCAATCGAAGCTAAGTGGGAAACCTCACCAGCGGGAGAGTCAGCCGATTGGACTTTGCTAGCTTTGCCTAATGAAAAAGCCCAAAAAAATGACTGGGAAATTAGCGTACCCAATGGCTTAGGATACGTTCTGGAATTTAAGCAAAAACTCTCCGAACCCGTCCTCGGATTGAAGGAATGGAAGCCAGAAGATAGACCCCGGATGGTGGGTTTAATCTACTATTGTTTCCGCATCATGTCCGGGATTGGATTCTTCTTTTTAGGACTGATGCTGTTCAGTATAATTCAGTGGATGCGAGGGAAACTTTCTGCTGAAAATATTAGCAATCAACCTTGGCTGATGCGCGCTTGGGTATTAGCTGCTCCCCTGGGATATATTGCTGTAGAATCGGGTTGGATTGTGCGCTGTGTCGGCCGACAACCTTGGGCTTTATACGGGCAAATTCGCACTGCTGATGCGGTGTCAAATATCCCCGCCAGCAATGTTTTAACTTCTCTAAGTTTCTTTGCAGTTATTTACAGCTTTTTGTTTGTTTGTGCCTTGTATTTTGGCAGCAGAATTATCCGCAAAGGGCCGAATTTAAGTCTGCCTGTGCCAGGTTTAGACAATGAACCTGCAATCGAAAGTCAACCTGCAGAACACATTCCCGATCAACGTCCCGTAGAAGCACAACAATAGGAGATTTTATGCAAGCTTTGGAGCATTTTCTCCCACAAGTTTGGTTTGTAGTTTTGGCTTTGTTTCTCCTGCTATATGTCATGCTAGACGGTTTTGACTTAGGAGTAGGCATCCTGTCTCTGACTGCTTCCGACGAGGAACGCCGGGGCATTTTAATGACGAGTTTGGGCAACGTTTGGGATGCCAACGAAACTTGGCTGGTGTTGATGGGAGGCGCTTTATTTGGCGCATTTCCCCTCGCTTACGGTACGATTTTGACAGCGCTGTATATACCGATTTGCATGATGCTTTTTGGTTTGATATTTCGGGCTGTAGCCTTTGAATTTCGCGAGCATTCTAATCGCAAATTACTCTGGAATTATGCCTTTGGTGCTGGCAGTTTTTTAGCAGCTTTAGCTCAAGGATTTGCCTTGGGTGCCGTACTCGAAGGCATTGCGGTTGATGAAGCCGGTCATTTTGTAGGTTCTACTTGGGACTGGCTGGATTGGCGATCGATCTTGGTGGCTTTGACGCTGATTCAAGGCTATGTTTTGATCGGTTCAACCTATCTAATTATGAAAACAGAGGGCGAACTGCAAACAAATCACTATCGCACGGCTAAAATTGCGGCGGTGACAACTTTAATCGGAGCGATTTTAATTACGATCGCCACTCCGATCTTTTACGAAAGCGCTAGAGCCAGGTTGTTCGAGAAACCGCTAGTTTATGTCTTTGCCGCGATTCCTTTGCTGGGAGTGCTGTTGGTAGGACTGCTGCTAAAAAGTCTTGCAAATAAAGAAGAACGCACGCCGTTTGTCTGGACGATTCTGATTTTTCTGCTTACTTTCATCGGCTTGGGATTGATTGTTTTTCCCTACATTATTCCCTCACAAATCACGATTTACCAAGCCGCAGCTTCGCCCAGCGCCCTGGTATTTATGATTGTGTTTATGGGCGTTCTGCTCCCGATTATGATTTTTTACAACATCTACAATTATGTTGTGTTTCGGGGTAAGGTTGTCGGCGGCCACTACGGCGAATAAAGCATAATACAACCGCAGATCACGCAAATATACGCAGATAAGCTCAACACTAGATCCGGGTTTATCTGCGTATATTTGCGGTTGAAAATTACAAATTATTGTTTTCCAAAACCATCACAACTTACGCAACCATACTATACATAACTTAGCGCCAATAGTGCAGAATAGGGAAAGGAACTGGTCGAGAATTAGCGATCGCACGCCATGCACTTTGAAATTTGAAATTTGAGATTTGAGATTTGAGATTGCTCCTACGGATGAGTGCGGGGGTTATGATCAGGATGCGGAGCTGTTTTCAAAGATCCACGGATGAATCCAGGGGCCCCGGAGCAAATTGCTTTCTGTCAAATAATAGTTGAGAAACATTGGGAAAAAATTACAGTTAATTCTGTCCCTACCCAGGATGCAGAGTTTGCGATCGCTATCTTTGTCACATAATAAAATATAATATAAAAGAAGGCTTTAATTTAACTTTTTTATAAGAGAGGGTTAACCAGTTATGGATGCGATCGCCAATTTATCAGGTTACGAGATTACAGAGAAACTTTATGTAGGTACACGTACCCTAGTCTATCGAGGCATCCGTACCCGTGACCAATACCCAGTCGTCATCAAACTGCTGCGAAACGAATACCCCTCCTTCAACGAGCTCGTCCAGTTTCGCAACCAATATACCATTGCCAAAAATCTAGACTTCCCTCACATCGTCAAACCCCTAACGCTGGAAGTATACCAGAATAGCTATGCCCTAATAATGGAGGACTTTGGCGGAGTCTCCCTAGCTACTTATCTCAAAACAGCAACAAATGAAACCCAACCATCTCAAGCTTTACCTTTAGCAGAATTTCTCCAACTCGCCATACAACTAACAGACATTATTCACTATCTCTACCAAAACCGAGTCATTCACAAAGATATTAAACCCGCTAATATTCTCATTAACCCCGACACCCAAGAAATTCAACTAATTGACTTTAGTATTGCATCCCTCCTACCACGAGAAACCCAAGAAATCCAGAATCCGAATATTTTAGAAGGTACATTAGCCTATCTCTCCCCCGAACAGACAGGACGGATGAATCGAGGCATTGACTACCGCAGTGACTTTTACTCCCTGGGTGTAACTTTTTATGAATTGTTGACAGGAAAGTTGCCATTTATCTCGGATGATCCGATGAAAGTGGTGCATTTTCATCTCGCCAAACAGTCGAAACCGAGCCATCACATTAATCCTGAAATTCCCCCGATCTTATCGGAAATTGTCAGTAAACTGATGGCGAAAAATGCCGAAAATCGCTATCAGAGTGCATTAGGACTCAAGCACGATTTAGAGATTTGTTTAGTTCAATTACAAAAAACCGCCCATATAAAATCTTTTGAACTCGGAAAGCGAGATATTAGCGATCGCTTTACTATCCCCGAAAAGCTCTACGGTAGAGAAAAAGAAGTTGATAAACTATTAGCTGCCTTTGAGCGAGTCAGCACAGGTAGCACCGAAATGATGCTAGTAGCAGGTTTTTCGGGAATTGGGAAAACCGCCGTTGTCAATGAAGTTCATAAACCCATTGTCCGTCAGCGCGGTTATTTTATCAAAGGCAAATACGATCAATTTCAACGCAACATTCCATTCAGTGCCTTTGTGCAAGCCTTCCGCGACTTAATGGGTCAATTGCTATCAGAATCGGATACCCAACTGCAAACATGGAAAACCCAGATTTTAGCAGCAGTGGGAGACAACGGACAAGTCTTGATTGACGTGATTCCTGAGCTAGAACGTATAATTGGCGCTCAACTTCCTGCAACAGAATTGTCAGGAAGTGCCGCCCAAAATCGCTTTAATCTGTTAATGCAGAAATTCGTGCAAGTTTTCACGAGCAAAGAACATCCTTTAGTGATGTTTTTGGATGACTTGCAATGGGCGGATTCAGCCTCCCTGAATTTGCTACAATTATTGATGATGGATACAGGATATTTATTAGTATTGGGTGCCTATCGAGATAATGAAGTTTCGCCAGTGCATCTATTTATCCTAACAGTTGATGAGATAGTTAAAAGTGGGGCAATAGTGAATACGGTTACTTTGCAACCGTTAAGCCAACCAGATATGAATTTGTTGGTAGCAGATACACTGAATTGCGAATCATCTCTGGCGCAACCTTTAACAAAATTAGTGTATCAAAAAACTCAGGGTAATCCTTTCTTTGCCACTCAGTTTCTCAAGGCATTACATGACGCTCAGCTAATTAGCTTTAATTGGAATATTCGGCATTGGCAGTGTGATATTGCCCAAGTCAAAGCCTTAGCCATCACTGATAATGTCGTTGAATTCATGGCTTGGCAATTGCAGAAGTTGCCGCCAGAAACTCAGGAGGTTCTCAGATTAGCTGCGTGTATTGGATCGCAGTTTGATTTGAATACGTTAGTAATTGTCAGTGAGCAATCTGCGGGAATGACGGCTACTGCTTTATGGAAAGCATTGCAGGAAGGTTTGGTGATTCCCACGACAAAAGTCTATAAGTTCTTTACGGAATCGGATAGTGATGAAGTTTTCAAGGCTTCAGCTAATCCAACTTATCGATTTTTACACGATCGCGTCCAGCAAGCCGCATATTCACTCATTCCCGATTCACAGAAAAAAGCAACTCATCTCAAAATCGGACAATTACTTCAGCAAAATTGTTCAAAAATAGAGCAAGAAGAAAAACTGTTTGATATTATCGGGCATTTGAATCGAGGAATTGAGTTAATTACCCAACATAGCGAACGAGAAGCCTTAGCTAAACTGAACTTGGCAGCCGGTTGTAAAGCCAGAAATTCTACCGCCTACACGGCAGCCAGAGTTTATCTGCAAATAGGCATTGATCTACTAACAGCCAACTGCTGGCAAAGGCAGTATGAATTAACCCTGAACCTCTATGTTGCTGCTGCTGAAGCCGCCTATTTGAATGCTGACTTTGACGGCATGGAAGAGATAGCAGTACAAGTGTTGCAAGCAGCCCAGACAATCTTAGACAAAATCAAAATTTACGAGATTCAAATCGCCGCCCAGACAGCACAGAGCAAGTCACTAGAAGCCATTGCAGTAGCAAGAGATGCACTCTGGCAATTGGGGGTTGAACTCCCCACCGAAGCTGACGAAGCCTTGATTGGTAAAGCGCTAGAAGCCGTTGCCAGCCAACTCCAAGGTAGACGGATTGAAGAGCTAGTTAATCTGCCGGTGATAACTGATGCCAAGGCTCAGGCTGCCATGCCACTATTAGCAACATTATATTCTCCTATCTTTCTGGGAATGCCCGGTTTGCTGCCCCTACTTAGCTGCAAGATGGTGAGTTTATCGCTCTCCTTTGGGAATGCGCCAGCATCGACGGTGGGGTATGGCATTCACGGACTGGTGTTGTGTGCCTTTTTGGGAGATGTGGAAACGGGGTATGCCTTTGGTAAATTGGCACTCTTATTGCTTGATAGGTTCAATGTCCGGGAATTCAAGTCCATGATTCTGAATCTATTTGGAGCCTTTATTCAGCATCGCAAAGAAGCAATGAGGGCAGTGATGCTGACGACGAAAGATAGCTATAGGTTGGGCATGGAAACTGGCGATTTTCTAAGTGCTGGCTACAGCATGGTCACTTACAGCTATATGAACTTTTTCAGTGGAGTAGAACTGAGCAATTTGGAATCAGAAATAGCAAGTTACAGCACCGCCTTGGCTCAGGTAAAGCAATATTCTGCTCAGATTTATGTAGATATGGTGCGCCAGACGGTGAATAACTTAAAGGAAGTTGAGATTCTGTCGGATTGCTTAATCGGCAAAGCCTACGATGAAACAGTGATGATGCCTAAGCATAATCAGGATTATGAATTCACTGCCATCGCCGAGGTTTATATCTACAAACTGTTGCTTGCTTACTTTTTTGGTAACTACCAAGATGGGAGCAATTACATTAGCCAAGCCCAGCCATATTTGATAGCAGTACCAGGATGTATTTTTATTCCCATTTTCCATTTCTATGCAGCCCTGACGCATCTGGCCGTGTTTCCCACGCATCCTGAAATTGAGCAAGCTGATATTCTCACTCAGGTGAAAACCCATCAAACGACTCTGCACCAGTGGGCGCAAAATGCTCCGATGAATCATCTGCATAAGTGGTATTTGGTTGAAGCAGAACGGCAGCGGGTTTTGGGTTACAAGGCAGATGCACTGGAAATGTACGATCGCGCTATCCAACTCGCTAAAGAAAATCTCTTCATCAACGAAGAAGCCCTCGCCAACGAACTAGCAGCTAAATTCTACTTGGAATGGGGCAAAGAAAAAGTAGCTCAAGCCTACATGATTGAAGCGTATTATTGTTATGCCCGATGGGGAGCTAAAGCCAAAATTGAGGATTTGGAAAAACGTTATCCTCGCCTACTCGGTATTATCCTTCAGCAAGCTCAAGCCTTTAGTTCATTAAAGGAAACGATCGCCCGCGGAACAATTACTTATAATACCAACTCTTCTAGCAGCAACTCTGAATTTCTCGATTTGCCTACTCTGATCGACGCCTCTCAAGCCATTTCTGGGGAAATTGAACTAGATAAACTCCTGACTACTCTTTTAAAAATAGCGATCGCGAATGCTGGGGCAACTAAGTGTGTCTTATTGCTCAAACAAAAACAGTATTTACAGGTAGCGGCTCTTGTAGCAGAGGGACAGGAACCTGAGCTATTACCAGCAATACCTCTAGAATCTAGTCAGGATGTAGCGATTAGTTTGGTTAACACTGTCAAGCGTAGTTTGAAACCTTTGGTAATAGTCGATGCTAGGGTAAGTTCCCAGGTTGCGGGCGATTGCTATATTGAACAGCACCAGCCGATAAGTGTTCTGTGTATTCCAATTCTTAATCAAGGGCAGTTGATAGGAGTTCTCTACCTGGAAAATAATCTGACGGTTGGGGCATTTACGAGCGATCGCATTGAAGTGCTAAATTTGCTGGCTTCTCAAGCTGCTATTTCCTTAGAAAATGCCCGTTTGTATCAAGAATCTCAACAAGCATTTACCGATCTGAAGCAGGCACAAATAAAAATAGTTCAAAGCGAAAAAATGTCAGCATTGGGAAACTTAGTGGCTGGCGTTGCTCACGAAATTAATAATCCAGTTGGTTTTTTGGTTGGTAATATTCAACCAGCCTTAGATCATATCAAAGATTTGTTTGGATTGCTCGATTTGTATGAAGAAAAATATTCGCCACTCGACCCAGAAATTCAAGAAGAAATCGAGAACATCGATCTGGAATACATCCGGGAAGATTTACCGAAATTAGTAGGTTCGATGCGGGAAGGCGTGAAGCGGATTCGGGATATTAGTACCAGTCTACGAACCTTCTCCCGTGCCGATACTAACTATCCCGTAGTTTGCAATATCCACGATGGCATCGATAGCACCATTATGATCCTGAAACATCGGCTCAAGGCTAACGAAACTCGTCCAGAAATCAAAGTGATTAGGGAATATGGAAATTTGCCACAAGTGGAGTGTTATCCCGGACAGTTGAATCAAGTATTTATGAATTTGTTAGGTAATGCGGTCGATGCTTTGGATGAATCAAATCAAGGACGACATTATGCAGAAATTGTCAATAAGATTACCATTAAAACCGACCTTTCTCTGGACAAAAAACAAGCGATTATTTGCATTAAAGATAACGGTGTGGGCATGAATGAAGCAGTGCAAGAGAAGATTTTTGATGAGTTATTTACTACCAAGGAAGTAGGGAAAGGGACGGGGTTGGGATTGGCGATCGCTCGTCAAATTGTGGTTGAGAAACATGGAGGGGCGATCGAGGTAAATTCTCTATTGGGAGAAGGGACGGAGTTTACAATTTTATTGCCGATGAAAGGATAAGACTATCTTGATAGCTCGCTATCTTTCTCTTCAAAAAAGAAAATAAATAAAAGCGGTAGAGTCTGTCGCCTGGGGATTTCGCAGTTCTATTTTCCTCAGACTAAACCTATAAAAGTGTATAATTAGTTACAATATTCAATGTCTGAGATGGGGTAATCCAGATGAGTGCAGCAGTGGATTTGACGAAGCGAGTTTCAGGATATCATCTGGTTGAGCAATTATACTGTGGTTCGAGAACCCTAGTTTATCGAGCTATCCGAGAAACAGATCAGCTTCCAGTTGTCATTAAACTATTAAATCGAGACTATCCCAGCTTCAGCGAACTGCTGCAATTCCGCAACCAGTACACCATCGCCAAAAACCTACGTCTGCCGGGAGTCGTTGAACCCTACAATTTAGAGTCCTATCGCCACAGCTATGCCCTAGTGATGGAGGATTTTGGCGGTATTTCTCTACGAGACTACGCCCAAAAGCAAGCGCTGACTCTGGCAGAAATATTGGAAATTGCCATTCAAATAACTGACATCCTTGACGGATTGTACCGAAACCGAGTCATCCACAAAGATATTAAGCCAGCTAACGTCCTAATACATCCGGAAACCAAACAAGTCAAACTAATTGACTTCAGCATCGCCTCCCTACTGCCGAGAGAAACTCAAGAAATTCAAAATCCCAACATCTTAGAAGGAACCCTCGCCTATATTTCTCCCGAACAAACCGGAAGAATGAACCGAGGCATCGACTACCGCACCGACTTTTATTCTCTGGGAGCCACATTTTACGAACTGCTGACAGGAAAACTGCCATTTGAATGTGACGACCCCATGGAGTTGGTTCACTGCCATATTGCCAAACAACCTCTTGCAATAAACAGCCAAGAAATCCCGCAGGTAGTTTCGGATATGGTGATGAAGCTGATGGCAAAGAATGCCGAAAAACGCTATCAAAGTGCCAAGGGATTGAAGTATGACTTAGAACGGTGTTTGCAGCAGTACCAAGAAACTGGAAAGATTGAAACATTTGAGTTAGGAACGCGAGATATATGCGATCGCTTCCTGATTCCCGAAAAACTCTACGGTCGAGAACGAGAAATACAGCAACTTTTAGAAGCCTTTGAACGAGTAGCAGAAGGCAACAGCGAAATGATGCTCGTTGCAGGCTTTTCCGGCATAGGAAAAACCGTTGTGGTTAATGAAGTTCAAAAACCCATTGTCCGACAGCATGGCTATTTCATTAAAGGTAAATTTGACCAGTTCAATCGCAATATTCCCTTTTCGGCATTTGTGCAAGCATTCCGCGATTTAATGACACAATTGCTCAGTGAAAGCGATCTCCAACTCCAAGCATGGAAAACCAAAATTTTAGCAGCCCTTGGTGACAACGGACAAGTCATTATTGAAGTCATTCCTGAACTAGAACGGATTCTCGGACAACAACCCCCAGCCCCAGAATTGTCAGGGATGGCTGCTCAAAATCGGTTTAATTTGCTCTTCCAAAAATTTATCTCTGTTTTTACCACAAAAGAGCATCCCTTAGTGATGTTTCTGGATGATTTGCAGTGGGCTGATTCGGCATCTTTAAAGTTGATGCAGTTGCTCATAGGTGAATCCCAGTCAAGTCACCTGCTACTAATTGGAGCCTATCGAGACAATGAAGTTTCCGCTGCCCATCCCTTAATGTTGACTTTAGATGAAGTCACAAAAATCGGGGCAATAGTAAATACCATTACACTAGCACCTCTGGCTCGAACCAGTTTGAATCAATTAGTAGCAGATACGCTGAATTGTTCTCCTAAGTTAGCAGAACCGCTGACGGAGTTGGTGTATCAGAAGACAAAAGGAAACCCATTTTTTGCGACGCAGTTTCTCAAGGCATTGCATCAAGATGAATTGATCATTTTTGATATTAAAGCAGGATATTGGCAGTGCGATATTAGCAAAATTACCGAAGCAGCACTGACGGATAATGTAGTTGAATTCATGGCGCAGCAGTTACAGAAATTGCCAGTTGAAAGTCAGGATATTTTAAAATTAGCAGCTTGCATTGGCAATCAGTTCGATCTGACAACATTAGCAATTGTTTCGGAAATCTCGGAGACGGGAACGGCAACGGCTTTGTGGAAAACTTTACAGGAAGGTTTTGTTTTACCTCAGAGTGAGATTTATAAATTTTATGTAGGGGAAGAAGAAAAAATCGACGATGATCGAGCTACTTCTCAAACGGTTGCCTATCGCTTCTTGCACGATCGCGTCCAACAAGCCGCTTATTCTTTGATTCCGGAAGCAGAACGCGCGATCGCCCATTATCAAATCGGGCAACTGCTGCTGCAACAGATTTCAGCAGAAGCCAGAGAAGAACGCATTTTTGAATTAGTCAATCAGTTGAACTACGGCACGACGCTGGTTGTAGAACAACAGGAAAGGGAGGAACTCGCCCAACTCAACCTCATAGCTTGTCGCAAAGCGAGATCGGCAACTGCCTATCAAGCAGCCCGCGAATATGCCACAGTGGGGCTGCAACTGCTGGGAACAGACGCTTGGGAACGGCATTACGAAATGACCCTATCCCTGCACGACTTAGCTGCCGAGGTGGCTTTTTTAGCCGGCGATTTTGAGCAAATGCACCAGTGGATTGAAGCCGTGATCGATCGTGCGAAAACACCTTTAGAACAGGTGCAAGTCTATCAAGTTAAAATCCAGGCATTGGTCGCCCACAATAAATTTATCGAGGCGATCGCGATCGGTCAATCGGTCTTCCAAATGTTAGGCGTAAACCTACCAGATGAACCAACCCTAGACGATATTCGGCAGGTGAAGCAAGAAATTGATGCCCTAATTGAGGGTCGCTCCATTGAGTCATTCTTTCATCTGCCGAAAATGACCGACCCCCAGCAATTAGCCATTATGCAAAATGCGGCTCGGCTGACACCCGTCTGTTATATGTCAGGAACAAAGCTCTATTTCCTAGTCGTAGCCCTCCAAGCCAAGCTGTCTATTCAATTTGGCAATAGTCCGGTTTCCGCTTTTTGCTACGTGGGTTACGCCTTCCAACTGAGGATGCTGTGGGGCGACATGACAATGGTGCCTCAGTTTGGGCAATTAGGATACCAACTCGCCTTAGAACCCGATGCCAAAAACATTCGAGCCGCCACCGCCATGTTAATGGGGGCCTATGTGGGTTCTTGGACGATCCATTTGCAAGAAACGCTGCCGATTCTTCTCGATGGCTATCAAGCTGGATTAGAAACAGGCAATCTCGAATTTATGGGCTACGATGCCCAGTTGTACTGTTTCAATGCTTATTGGTACGGTCAACCGCTAGCTGAACTCGAACCGCAAATTCGCGCCTATTACCAACAGTTGTGCGACCTCCACCAAGTCACAGCAGCAAACTGTGTGTTGGCGTACTTGCAGGCGGCTCAAATTCTCTTGGGTCAGTCAGAGGAAGAGATTCCCTTACGCCAGGATGACTATGAAGAACAAGTCCTGGCTCAGGCAAAAGTCGATTTTTACCGACTATCCTTCTTCTACTTGTATCGATTCACATTGAATTACTGGTTGGAAGACTTTGCTAAAGCAGAACACGATGCCGCTCAAACGCGACACTATTTGGCTGGAGGGATGGGAAGTATTGTTGAACCGATCTTCTACTTCTATGATTCTCTAAACGTGCTGGCCACTCATGGTGAATTGATGTCCCAGTCAGAGCCGCGATGGCAGCGAATGGAAGAAAATCAAGCCAAGCTCAAAGACTGGGCAGATTATGGCCCCATGAATTACTTGCACAAATATCATTTAGTTGAAGCCGAAAAAAATCGCGTTCTTGCTCGCAAAACAGAGGCTCTAGAATTTTACGATCTAGCAATTAAAGGAGCCAAGGAAAACGGTTTTATCCAAGAGGAAGGATTAGCCAACGAACTTGCCGCCAAATTCTACTGGGAGTGGGGCAAAGAAAAAGTCGCCGCCAGCTATATGCAGGAAGCATATTACTGTTATGCCCGTTGGGGAGCACTAGCCAAGGTTGAAGACTTAGAACAACGCTATCCCCAATTACTTCATCCCATCCTGAATCAGCCCAAACTTCGCTTTAATCCTCTAGAGACGCTAGCAACGATTAGCCACTCTTCGCAGACTTCCAGTAATAGCAGCACCAGTATTTCCGAGGCTCTTGATTTCGCATCTATTGTGCAAGCTGCTCAAGCTTTATCCAGTAAAATTCAGCTTGATGAATTGCTCGACACCCTCAACCAAATTATTTTAAAAACTTCGGGCGCCGAAACTTGTGCTTTGCTACTCCCCCATCAGGATGAATGGCAAATCCGGGCAATAACTCACATCAACCCAGATAACCAGACACCCACTACCCTGCTGCAAACCCAATCTATAGAGGGCTCGGCGGTGATTCCGCTCAAGCTGGTTTATTATGTCAAACACACCCTGGAAACTGTGGTTGTTGAAGGTGGCAAGACCGATATTCCGGGTTTAATGAATGATTGTACGCTCCAGTATCACTCTCAGAGTATGCTATGTACTCCGATTCTCGATCGCGGGAACTTAGTTGGCATACTTTATCTCGAACATAGCTCGACGAAAGGAGTGTTTACTCGCGATCGTCTCCTCATCCTCAACTTCCTCTGCACCCAGGCTGCCATTTCCCTAGAAAATGCGCGATTGTATCAGCAAGCCCAGGACTACGCTCACCAGGTGGAACAATCTCAACTGCAATTAGTGCAGAGCGAAAAAATGTCGGCTTTGGGGAATTTAGTGGCCGGAGTTGCCCATGAAATTAATAATCCAGTCGGATTTATTTCTGGCAATATTCATGAAGCGATCGCCGCCGTCAAAGATATTACAGAATACTTGCAACTCTATAAAGAAAAATTTCCCAGTCCGGGTGAGGAGATTGAAGAAAAAGCTGAAGAGAGCGATATCGAATATATCTTAGAAGATTTACCCAAAATGTTGAATTCGATGCAAATCGGGTGCGATCGCATTCAAGGTATCAGCACCAGTCTTCGTACCTTCTCCCGAGCCGACAAAGATTACAAAGTGCCTTTCAATATTCATGACGGAATTAACAGTACGATTTTGATTCTCAAACACAGATTGAAAGCGAACGAACAGCGTCCAGCGATTGAAGTTGTGAAAGAGTACGGGAACTTGCCCTCAGTGGATTGCTTCCCCGGACAATTAAATCAGGTGTTTATGAATATATTGGCAAATGCCATTGATGCACTGGAAGAATCAAATCGGGAACGGAGTTTAGAGAAGATTAAAGCCCCAGCCAATTGCATCACGATTCGGACAGAAATGAAGTCTAAGGAGTGGGTGACGATTCGCATTTCTGACAACGGGCCAGGGATATCAGATGAGATAAAAGGTCAGGTTTTTGACCACTTATTTACAACTAAAGGTGTGGGTAAAGGCACGGGGTTGGGATTGGCGATCGCACGGCAGATTGTGGTTGAAAAACACGGCGGTACAATCGAGGTAAATTCTGTAGTTGGAGAAGGGACGGAGTTTACGATATCATTGCCGATGAAAGGATAAGACTAGGGAGCATCTCATATTGGTAAAAACACTTCTTCCGGCTCCTTCCTTCTTCTTTTTTCCTCCGGCCTCCTGCCTCCTCTCTCCTGCCTCAAAATTCCAATTTCTAGTTAGGTTGCTTTCATTGAGATGCTCCCTAAGACTATCTTGATAGCTCGCCATCTTTCTCTTCAAAAGTGAAAAGAATAAAAGCGGTAGAGTCTGTAGGCTGGGGATTCCGCAGTTTTATTTTCCTCAGACTAGATCAATAAAAGTGTATACTTACTTACAAGAGTCAATATCTGAGATGGAGTAATCCAGATGAGTGCAGCAGTTGATTTGACTAACCGAGTTTCAGGATATCATCTGGTTGAGCAATTATACTGTGGTTCGAGAACCCTAGTTTATCGAGCTATCCGAGAAACAGATCAGCTTCCAGTTGTCATTAAACTATTAAATCGAGACTATCCCAGCTTCAGCGAACTGCTGCAATTCCGCAACCAGTATACCATCGCCAAAAATCTACGTCTGCCTGGAGTCGTTGAGCCCTACAATTTGGACTCCTATCGCCACAGCTATGCCCTAGTAATGGAGGATTTTGGCGGTATTTCTCTACGAGACTACGCCCAAGAACGCAAGCTGACTCTAGCAGAAATCTTGGAAATTGCCATTCAAATAACTGACATCCTTGACGGACTGTACCGAAACAGAGTCATCCACAAAGATATTAAGCCAGCTAACGTCCTAATACATCCGGAAACTAAACAAGTCAAACTGATTGACTTCAGCATCGCCTCGCTACTGCCGAGAGAAACTCAAGAAATTCAAAATCCTAACATTTTAGAGGGAACCCTCGCCTATATTTCTCCCGAACAAACTGGACGAATGAACCGAGGCATCGACTACCGCACCGACTTTTATTCTCTGGGAGTTACTTTTTACGAACTGCTGACAGGAAAACTGCCATTTGAATGTGCCGATCCGATGGAATTAGTTCACTGCCATATTGCCAAACAACCTCCTGCAATAAACAGCCAAGAAATCCCGCAGGTGATTTCGGATATTGTCATGAAGCTGATGGCAAAAAATGCCGAACAGCGCTATCAAAGTGCCTGGGGATTGAAGCATGACTTAGAAAAGTGTTGGCAGGAGTGCCAAGAAACTGGAAAAATTGAAACTTTTGAGTTAGGAACGCGGGATGTATGCGATCGCTTCCTGATTCCCGAAAAGCTTTATGGTCGAGAAAAAGAAGTACAAACCCTGTTGAATGCCTTCGACCGCGTGGTAAATGGCACATCAGAATTAATGCTAGTCGCTGGCTTCTCCGGGATTGGAAAAACGGCTGTAGTCAACGAGGTACATAAACCCATTGTCCGGCAACGGGGATATTTCATTAAAGGCAAATTCGACCAGTTCAACCGCAATATTCCCTTTTCGGCATTTGTCCAGGCATTCCGCGATTTTATGGCACAATTACTCAGTGAAAGTGATGCCAAAATCAAAGAATGGAAAACTAAACTTCTCGAAGCGCTGGGTGACAACGGACAAGTCATTATTGAAGTCATTCCCGAACTCGAACGGATTATTGGACGGCAACCCCCAGCCCCCGAAGTATCGGGGATTTCTGCTCAAAATCTCTTTAATTTGCTCTTCCACAAATTCATTGCTGTCTTCACCACAAAAGAACATCCATTGGTGATATTTTTGGATGACTTACAATGGGCAGATTCGGCATCGCTGAAGTTAATGCAATTGCTCGTCAATGAGTCGCAATTGGGTTATCTGTTGCTGCTGGGAGCCTATCGGAATAATGAAGTATCACCCAGCCATCCCCTGATGTTGACCCTAGATGAGGTGAGGAAGGCAGGAACCACACTCAACACTATTACATTAGCACCGCTTGCCCAAATCAGTTTAAATCAATTGGTAGCGGATACGCTAGTTTGCGATCCGAAGTTGGCACAACCGCTGACAGAATTGGTCTATCAAAAAACTCAAGGAAACCCATTTTTTGCAACGCAGTTTCTCAAAGCCTTGCATCAGGATGAATTGATTACTTTTGAGATCCAATCGGGACATTGGCAGTGCGATATTAGCAAAGTGAGAGAGGCAGCACTGACAGATAATGTAGTGGAATTTATGGCGCAGCAGTTGCAGAAATTGCCCCGAGAAACTCAGTCTGTTTTGAAATTAGCCGCTTGCATTGGCAACCAGTTTGACTTAGCAACATTGGCAGTTGTTCTAGAAAGTTCTGAAACTGAAACTGCAACGGCGCTATGGAAAGCGTTACAAGAAGGTTTGGTTTTGCCCCAAAGTGAAGTTTATAAGTTTTATGTAGGAATAGAACAGAATGTTTCTCAACCGATTTCTCGAACGGTTGCCTATCGCTTCTTGCACGATCGCGTCCAGCAAGCGGCTTATTCCTTGATTCCCGATGACAAAAAGCAAGCCACTCATCTCAAAATCGGGCAGTTGCTACTACAAAATTCCTCAGACATAGAGCAGGATGAAAAAATATTTGAGATTGTCAGACACTTAAATCAGGGTAAAGATTTAATCGCTCAACCAAGGGAGCGCCAAGAATTAGCCGAATTAAATTTAGTGACAGGGCGGAAAGCCAAAACTTCTAACGCTTATGCTGCCGCAACGGTATATTTACAAACAGCGATGGAGTTACTGACAACAGACTGTTGGCAAAATCAGTATGAACTGACCCTAAATATTTACATTGCTACTGCCGAAGCTGAATATTTAAACCTTAACTTTGAGAAATCATTAAAATTAGCTGAATTGGCGCTGACAGCAGTCAAGAGTTTACTCGAAAAAGTGAGAATTTATGAATTACAAATGCAAATTCATATTGCTCAGCAAATAGAAATGCTTGCGGCAGTAGAGATTGGGTTAGAAGTGTTAGAAAAACTATCAATCTCTTTACTAACAATTGACTTGGAAAAGGATTTAATAATTGATTTACCCAATCTTGACGATTTAGATAATTTGCCACTTATGACAGATCCATATAAGCTGGCAGCTATGCAAATTTTAAGAACACTCTGTACTCCTGTATTTGTAGCAAGGCCAGAGATTTTTCCGCAATTAATCATCACTATGATTAAGTTGTGTATTAAATATGGAGATTCAGCAATATCATCTTTTGCCTATGGTTTTTACGGGTTATTATTAGTAGGATTGGGTCAATTAGATAGAGGTTATTATGCAGGTTTAATTGCCTTAAACTTATTAGATAAGTTCAACGCTAAAGAGCTAAAAG
This sequence comes from Microcoleus sp. K5-D4, assembly GCF_036704575.1. Lineage (NCBI taxonomy): Bacteria > Bacillati > Cyanobacteriota > Cyanophyceae > Oscillatoriales > Microcoleaceae > Microcoleus > Microcoleus sp. K5-D4. The sequence goes on along the minus strand of NZ_JAUBSD010000008.1, from coordinate 56,310 downwards.
CCCAAGTTTATAACTTGTTTAATGGCAATATTCGCACTTGGAAAGAACCAGCAAAAAATAGTGTGGAACCTTTGCGAGAAGGACTACAAGCAGGGCTAGAAGTAGGTGATTTTGAATGGGGTGGATATTGTGCTGCAAATTTGTGTAGTTACTTATTTTTTACGGAAGATAACTTAGAAGCAGCCATCCAGCAACAAGAATTTTATGGTAATTTTTGTATTAACTTTAAACAAGAAAGTTCTACGCATTTCTCGCAAGTATGGCGACAATTAGGTTTGAATTTACAGGGTCATGCCGCAGATCCCCTATTATTGATCGGTAAAAGCTTTGATGAAGATAAAAATTTGCCCCGCATTATTGCTGCTAAATCGGGAATAGTTTTATTTATGTTTTATCTGGCTAAAACTATTCTAGGTTACTTGTTAGGCGATAGTAGCCAAGCCTTAAAAAATGTGAGTCTAGCACAGGAGCAATCCGGCTCGGCTTTTGGTTTTATGCAAGTCATAGTTCTCAATTTTTACCATTCGCTAACATTGTTAAATCTGTATGCTGAAGTCACGGTAGATGAAAAAATAAGCTACTTGGAACAAGTCAATGTTAATCAGGAAAAAATGAAGTTTTGGGCAGAAAATACACCCGAAGTAAATCGGTATAGATATGAATTAATTGAAGCGGAAAAGGCTAGGGTATTAGGGATTAATTGGCAAGCATTAGAGTTATACGATCGCGCGATAGCAGGATCCAAAGAAAACGGATATTTCCAAGAAGAAGCGATCGCCAACGAATTAGCTGCCAAGTTCTACCTTGATTGCAGCAAAGAAAAAGTTGCCGCCAGCTATATGCAGGAAGCATATTACTGTTATGCCCGCTGGGGAGCACTAGCCAAGGTTGAAGACTTAGAACAACGCTATCCCAAATTACTTCATCCCATCCTGAATCAGCCCAAACTCCGCTTTAATCCTCTAGAGACGCTAGCAACGATTAGCCACTCTTCGCAGACTTCCAGTAATAGCAGCACCAGTATTTCCGAGGCTCTTGATTTCGCATCTATTGTGCAAGCTGCTCAAGCTTTATCCAGTAAAATTCAGCTTGATGAATTGCTCGACACCCTCAACCAAATTATTTTAAAAACTTCGGGCGCCGAAACTTGTGCTTTGCTACTCCCCCATCAGGATGAATGGCAAATCCGGGCAATAACTCACATCAACCCAGATAACCAGACACCCACTACCCTGCTGCAAACCCAATCTATAGAGGGCTCGGCGGTGATTCCGCTCAAGCTGGTTTATTATGTCAAACACACCCTGGAAACTGTGGTTGTTGAAGGTGGCAAGACCGATATTCCGGGTTTAATGAATGATTGTACGCTCCAGTATCACTCTCAGAGTATGCTATGTACTCCGATTCTCGATCGCGGGAACTTAGTTGGCATACTTTATCTCGAACATCGATCGACAAAAGGAGTGTTTACTCGCGATCGTCTCCTCATCCTCAACTTCCTCTGCACTCAGGCTGCCATTTCCCTAGAAAATGCGCGATTGTATCAGCAAGCCCAGGACTATGCCCACCAGGTGGAACAATCTCAACTGCAATTAGTACAGAGCGAAAAAATGTCGGCTTTGGGGAATTTAGTGGCCGGGGTTGCCCATGAAATTAATAATCCAGTCGGATTTATTTCTGGCAATATTCATGAAGCGATCGCCGCCGTCAAGGATCTGACTAAATACCTGCAAGTCTACCAAGAAAAATTTCCCCATCCTGGAGATGACATCGAGCAAATAGCAGAAGAACTTGACATTGAATATATCTTAGAAGATTTACCCAAAATGTTGAATTCGATGCAAATCGGGTGCGATCGCATTCAAGGTATCAGCACCAGTCTTCGTACCTTCTCCCGAGCCGACAAAGATTACAAAGTGCCTTTCAATATTCATGACGGAATTAACAGTACGATTTTGATTCTCAAACACAGATTGAAAGCGAACGAACAGCGTCCAGCGATTGAAGTTGTGAAAGAGTACGGGAACTTGCCCTCAGTGGATTGCTTCCCCGGACAATTAAATCAGGTGTTTATGAATATATTGGCAAATGCCATTGATGCACTGGAAGAATCAAATCGGGAACGGAGTTTAGAGAAGATTAAAGCCCCAGCCAATTGCATTACGATTCGCACCGAAAGACAGTCTAAGGAGTGGGTGACGATTCGCATTTCTGACAGCGGGCCAGGGATATCAGAGGAGATAAAAGGTCAGATTTTTGATCACTTATTTACAACTAAAGGTGTGGGTAAAGGGACGGGATTGGGTTTGGCGATCGCACGGCAGATTGTAGTTGAGAAACACGGCGGTACAATTGAGGTAAATTCTGTATTAGGAGAAGGGACGGAGTTTACAATATCATTGCCTACAAACGGATGAAATTAATTATGCGATAGCTGCCTTTAACCCTTACACATAGAGGCGCACATTAATTTTTAGCAGTCAATATTTGAGATGAGGATAGCCAAAATGAATGCAGGTATAGATTTAACCAGTCCAATTGCCGGATACCGTCTAATCGAGCAACTGTACAGTGGTTCTAAAACCCTAGTATATCGAGCTATCCGAGAAACAGACCAGATTCCGGTTGTCATTAAACTATTAAATCGAGACTATCCCAGCTTCAGCGAACTGCTGCAATTCCGCAACCAGTACACCATCGCCAAAAACCTACGTCTGCCGGGAGTCGTTGAACCCTACAATTTAGAGTCCTATCGCCACAGCTATGCCCTAGTGATGGAGGATTTTGGCGGTATTTCTCTACGAGACTACGCCCAAAAGCAAGCGCTGACTCTGGCAGAAATCTTGGAAATTGCCATTCAAATAACTGACATTCTCCATGGACTCTATCGGCATCGAGTCATCCACAAAGATATTAAGCCAGCTAACGTCCTGATTCATCCCGAAACCAAACAAGTCAAACTGATTGACTTCAGCATCGCCTCCCTACTTCCGAGAGAAACTCAAGAAATTCAAAATCCCAACATCTTAGAAGGAACCCTCGCCTATATTTCTCCCGAACAAACTGGACGAATGAACCGAGGCATCGACTACCGCACCGACTTTTATTCTCTGGGAGCCACATTTTACGAACTGCTGACAGGAAAACTGCCATTTGAATGTGACGACCCCATGGAGTTGGTTCACTGCCATATTGCCAAACAACCTCTTGCAATAAACAGCCAAGAAATCCCGCAGGTAGTTTCGGATATGGTGATGAAGCTGATGGCAAAGAATGCCGAAAAACGCTATCAAAGTGCCAAGGGATTGAAGTATGACTTAGAACGGTGTTTGCAGCAGTACCAAGAAACTGGAAAGATTGAAACATTTGAGTTAGGAACGCGAGATATATGCGATCGCTTCCTGATTCCTGAAAAACTCTACGGTCGAGAAACTGAAGTACAAACCCTGTTGAATGCCTTCGACCGCGTGGTAAATGGCACATCAGAATTAATGCTGGTTGCGGGTTTTTCCGGGATTGGTAAAACGGCAGTCGTCAACGAGGTACATAAACCGATTGTCCGGCAGCGCGGCTATTTTATCAAAGGCAAATTCGACCAGTTCAACCGCAATATTCCCTTTTCTGCTTTTGTGCAAGCCTTCCGGGATTTTATGGGACAATTGCTATCAGAATCTGATGCTGAGTTACAAAGCTGGAAAACCAGGATTCTGTCAGCAGTTGGAGACAACGGGCAAGTCTTGATTGACGTAATTCCTGAAGTAGAAAGCATTATTGGCACTCAACCTCCTGCACAAGAACTATCAGGAAGTGCGGCACAGAATCGCTTCAATCTGCTAATGCAGAAATTTGTGCAAGTTTTTACCACAAAAGAACATCCCTTGGTGATGTTTTTGGACGATTTGCAGTGGGCGGATTCAGCATCACTAAAGCTGTTACAACTGTTGATGGAGGATACAGGGCATTTATTGGTGTTGGGTGCTTATCGGGATAATGAAGTGTCGCCAGTTCATCCGTTGATTTTGACAGTGGATGAGATTGTTAAGTCTGGGGCGAGGGTGAATACGATTACGCTACAACCGTTGAGTTTAGGGGATATGAATCAGTTGGTGGCAGAGACGCTGAACTGCGATTTGCCTATTGCTCAACCCTTGACAGAATTGGTGTATCAAAAAACTAAGGGTAATCCCTTCTTTGCCACACAGTTCCTTAAGGCATTACATGACGATGGGTTGATTACCTTTGATGGGAATATACGGTATTGGCAGTGCGATATTGCTCAAGTCAGAGCTTTAGCTATCACCGATGATGTGGTGGAGTTTATGGCACTGCAATTGCAGAAGCTACCGATCGCAACTCAGGCTGTCCTGAAGTTGGCGGCTTGTATTGGCGCTCAGTTTGATTTAGCTACTTTGGCGATCGTTTCCGAAAAGTTACCCGAAGAAACGGCGGCTGATTTGTGGAAAGCGTTACAAGAAGGGTTGCTCGTCCCCACCACCGAAATCTATAAATTCTTCACTAACCTTGATAATTTCGCTACTGTCAACCAAGCTGCTAATGCAAATTACAAATTCCTACACGATCGCGTCCAGCAAGCTGCCTATTCGCTAATTCCTGATTTAGATAAAAAAGCAACCCATCTCAAAATCGGACAATTACTTCAGCACAATTATTCAGAAATAGAGCAAGAGGAAAAACTATTTGATATTGTCGGTCATTTGAATCGAGGAATTGAGTTAATTACTCAACCGAGCGAACGGGAAAAATTAGCTCAACTAAATTTAGAAGCCGGACGCAAGGCCCGAAATTCTACAGCTTATGCTGCGGCAAGAGTCTATCTGCAAATGGGAATTGGGCTATTATCACTGGATTGTTGGCAAAGCCAGTATGAATTGACTTTGAACCTCTATGTTGCCTCCACCGAAGCCGCCTATTTGAATGCTGACCTTGATGGCATGGAAGAGATGGCAGCACTGGTGTTGCAAGAAGCTGAGACAATTTTAGAGAAAGTTAAAATTTATGTAATTAAAATCGCCGCACGGTCAGCCCAAGGCAAGGTGTTGGAGGCGATCGCAGTAGCAAGAGATACACTCTTGCAATTGGGAGTTGAATTCCCTACGGAACCTGACGAAGCCACGATTGGCAAAGCGCTACAAGCCCTGGCTAGCCAACTAAACGGCAGACGGATTGAGGAACTGGCTGACCTGCCACCAATCGCCGATCCCCAAGCGCCAGCAGCCCTCCAACTGTTAGGACTGTTGTTTACACCCATTTTCCAGGGAATCCCCGGTTTGCTGCCCCTACTGAGTTCCACGATGGTGAGTTTATCGCTCCAATTTGGGAATGCACCCGCATCGACGGTAGGGTATGCGATTCACGGACTGGTGCTGTGTGCCTTTTTGGGAGATGTGGAAACCGGCTATGCCTTTGGTAAATTGGCACTCTCATTGCTAGAGCGGTTGAATGTGCGGGAATTCAAGTCTATAATTCTGGTTCTGTTTGGGTGTTTTATTCAGCATCGCCAAGAAGCTATAAGGGCAACGATACCGACTCTGAAAGATGGCTATCTAGCTGGCATGGAAACTGCCGCTTTTCTCTACGCTGGCTACAACATAAATGTTTACTTTTATGCCCATTTCTTCGGTGGGGTAGAACTAGACAGTTGGGAAACTGAAATAGTAAGTTATAGCGCTGCCTTGGCTCAGGTGAAGCAATATTCTGCCCAGGCTTTGTTGGATATGACGCAGCCGTTGGTTTATAACTTGAGGGAAACTGTAAGTCAACCGGATTGCTTAATGGGCTCTGCCTACGATGAAACGGTGATGATTCCTCAGCACCATCAGAATAATGAACTCACCGCGATCGCTTGTGCCTACATCTACAAACTGTTGCTTGCTTACTTATGGGGTAATTACACGGCTGCCCTAGACCACATGGCTCAAAGCCAACAGTATTTGATGGCAGTATCGGGATTGGTTTTTGTTCCCGCTTTCCATTTCTATGCCGCCCTCACCCACCTAGCACTTTTCCCCACACAGCCAGAAATTGAGCAACCTGAAATTCTTGCCTCTGTGGAAACCCATCAAACCACTCTGCAACAGTGGGCGCAAAATGCTCCGATGAATCATCTGCATAAATGGTATTTAGTTGAGGCTGAACGGAAACGTGTTTTGGGCAATAAAGTAGAAGCAATAGATTTGTACGATCGCGCAATCTCCCTCGCTAAAGAAAATCAATTCCTCAACGAAGAAGCACTAGCTAATGAACTAGCAGCGAAATTTTACCTGGAATGGGATAAAGAAAAATTTGCCCAAGTTTATGCGATTGAGGCTTACTACGCCTACAGTCGTTGGGGAGCAAAAGCTAAAGTTGACGATCTGGAAAAATGTTATCCCCAACTCCTCGCTCCCATCTTTCAGCAATCTCGTTTCTTGACCTCGTTCCAGGGAACTATCTCTCTGGGAACGATCGCTTCAAGTCACACTTCTAGTAGCGTCTCTGAAGTTCTAGATTTAGCTACTCTAGTCAAAGCCTCTCAAGCCATTTCTGGGGAGATTGAACTAGATAAACTCCTGACTACTCTCCTAAAAATAGTAATTACGAACGCTGGGGCCGATAAGTGTGTCTTATTGCTAAAACAAGATGTTGAGTTACAAGTAGTAGCCCTTGTAGAAGAGGCACAGGAACCGCAACTATTACCATCAATGCCTCTACAATCAAGTCAGGATGTGGCGATTAGTTTGGTTAATACTGTCAAACGGAGTTTGAAACCTCTGGTACTTGTCGATGCGAGGATAAATCCTCAGTTTGCAGGCGATCGCTATATTGAACAGCATCAGCCGAAAAGTGTTCTTTGTAGTCCAATTCTTAATCAAGGCAAGTTGATTGGAATTTTATATCTCGAAAATAACCTGACGGTGGGGGCATTTACCAGCGATCGCGTTGAAGTGCTGAATCTAATTTGCTCTCAAGCTGCCATTTCTTTGGAAAATGCCCGTCTTTATCAAGAATCCCAACAAGCCCTTACAGACCTCAAACAGGCACAACTAAAAATAGTCCAAAGTGAAAAAATGTCGGCATTAGGCAATTTAGTAGCTGGGGTGGCTCACGAAATTAACAACCCTGTAGGCTTCCTTGCTGGCAACATTACCCCTGCTTTAGATTACATTAATGATTTGTTTGGATTGCTCGATCTATTTCAGCAAGAATATCCTAATTACACTGCGGCCATTAAAGAGGAAATTGAAGCGATAGACCTCGATTATATCCGGGAAGACTTACCAAAGTTAGTGGGTTCCATGAGCGAAGGAGTGAAGCGAATCAAAGGCATCAGCACCAGTCTTCGCATCTTTTCCCGTGCCGATAGCGATCGCCCCGTTGCCTGCAATATCCACGACGGCATTGATAGCACAATTATGATCCTCAAACATCGCCTCAAGGCAAACGACACTCGCCCTGAGATTCGGGTAATTAAAGAGTATGGTGATTTACCGGAAGTAGAATGTTATGCAGGACAGCTCAATCAGGTATTTATGAATTTGTTGGCTAATGCGATAGATGCTTTAGAAGAAGCAAATACGGGACGTAGTTATGCAGAAATCAAAATTAATCATAATCAAATTATTATCAAGACTGAATTATCGGAAGATCGGCAGAAAGCAATAATTCGGATAAAAGATAACGGTATTGGCATGAGTGAGACGGTGAGGCAGAAGGTTTTTGATGATTTATTTACTACCAAGGGAGTAGGGAAAGGCACGGGATTGGGATTGGCGATCGCGCGTCAAATTGTAGTTGAAAAACATCACGGAGAAATCAAAGTTGATTCTGTCCCTAGCGAGGGGACTGTGTTTTCGATCACTATCCCTGTCATCTAAGGGAATATAATAGAACTCAATATTATATCAACACATTTGAAACACTACTAAATTAACGATGAAATCAAAGTTGATTCTGTCCCAAGCGAGGGGACTGTGTTTTCGATCACTATCCCTGTCATCTAAGGGAATAGAATAGAATTAAATATGATATCAACACATTTGAAACACTACCAAATTAACGATTGCCAAACATCAGGCTGGCTCACCTTATTTCGGTAAATTTCCAAGTGGATCATTATCTAGGTCTAACATGAATCCAAATAAAACCATACCTTTAAGACTTGTGCTAGTAGTTCCGTTTGTATTGCAAGTCTTTGCCACCGTCGGACTGACTGGCTATCTGTCCCTGCGAAATGGACAGATAGCCGTCAATGATGTTTCTAGTCAGTTGCGTGAAGAGATCGGCGATCGCATTAACCAGCAAGTCCTGAGCTATTTGGAAAGACCTTATATTGCTGGACAAGCGATCGTCGCGGCTGCTCAAGAGGGGCAGTTAGATTTAACAGATGTCACTAAACTAGAACGGACTTTCTGGCGGTTAGTTAGCCAAGGTACGATCGAATTTATGCAAATTGGCTTGGCTGATGGCACGGGTATCACCTTAGAGAATACACCCAAGGACGGCATCGTTTCTCGTATTGGTTCCAAAGCGAATCTACCTCAGCGTGAAATCTACCAACTGAACGATCGAGGTCAACAAACTAGGTTGGTAGAAACTCAAGCAAAGTTTGACCCCCGGACTCGACCCTGGTATAAAACTGCACAGAAAGCCGGAAAACCAACCTGGTCATCTCAGCCCTATTTAAGCCAGGTGGATAAATTGGTGACAATTTCTCTATCTCAGCCAATCTACGACAACAATCGAGTATTGTTGGGAATTCAAAACAGTAACTTTCGGATTAGCAAGATTCATACCTTTCTCAGTCAGCTAAAGGTGGGCCAAACAGGACAAACATTTATCATCGATCAATCCGGCAACTTGATTGCCAGTTCAAAGATCGAAAATCCTTACATTATTGACCTTAAAAAACAGGATTTGCAACAAATTCCTGCCGTCAAGTCGGAAAATTATGTAATTAGTGCCACAGCGCAAGCAATCCTCGATCGATTTGGTAACTTTAACGCCATTACACAGAGTCAACAGCTTGATTTTTGGCTGGCAAATCAGCATCAGTTAGTTCAAGTTTCAGCCATTCGAGACGAACGAGGTATCGATTGGCTCAGCGTCATTGTCGTGCCCGAATCAGATTTCATGGCACAAATTAATGCCAACACCCGCACCACTATTTTGCTCTGTTTGGTGGCGTTGGGTTTGGCAACTATTCTAGGCATCTATACTTCTCGCTGGATTACCAGTCCGATTCTGAAATTACAAAAGGCAAGTGAGGCGATCGCATCTGGCTCTCTTGACCAAACAGTGGCAGTTAAAGGGATTGATGAATTAGAAGCCCTGGCTGGTTCCTTTAACCAAATGGCAGGACAATTGCGAACTTCCTTTACAGAACTAGAAACTCGTGTAGAAGAACGCACCGCCGAACTCACTATTGCCAAAGAAGCTGCCGATAATGCCAACCAAGCCAAGAGCGATTTCCTCGCCAACATGAGCCACGAACTTCGCACACCTCTCAACGGGATTCTCGGCTATGCCCAAATTCTCGAACGTACTAAAACTATACCCGAAAAAGAACGTCATGGTATAAATATCATCCACCAATGCGGTTCTCATCTACTAACATTAATCAACGATATTTTAGATCTTTCCAAAATCGAAGCCCGCAAACTAGAACTTACCTCCCAAGCCATTTACTTGCCATTTTTCTTGCAAGGAGTAGTAGAAATCTGTCGAGTGCGTTCAGACCAAAAAGGTATCGAGTTCATTTATCAACCAGATACAAACTTACCCACAGGAATTATAACTGACGAAAAACGACTCCGCCAAGTGCTACTCAATCTCTTAGGAAATTCGATTAAATTCACCGATAAAGGCAGCGTGACCCTCAAGGTAGAAGTGATAGAATCAAATGCAGCGAGGCTATTGCCTCAGCTTAAATTTCAAGCGATCGATACAGGAGTTGGCATCGCATCTGACCAAGTAAACAAACTATTCCAAGCATTTGAACAAGTAGGCGATCGCAAACGCCACGCGGAAGGCACAGGCTTAGGTTTAGCCATCAGTCAAAGAATTGTGGAATTGATGGGCGGAAAAATTCAAGTTGAAAGCCATCTGGGAATAGGCAGTAACTTCTACTTTGAAATAGCACTGCCGATCGCCACCGACTGGGCTCAAAAAAGTTCAGTCAAAGACGGGCGCACAATTATCGGCTATGAAGGGCCACCACGCCACATATTGATCGTGGATGACCGTTGGGAAAATCGGTCAGTATTGGCGAACCTGCTAGAGCCTCTAGGGTTCACATTTACTGAAGCAGAGAATGGTCAAGAAGGCTTAGAAAAAGCTATAGAAAAACTGCCAGATTTAGTTATAACTGACTTAGCGATGCCAGTAATGGATGGCTTTGAAATGCTCAAACAGTTACGAAAATCGGAGGATATCAAGCATTTACGGGTGATAGTATCTTCGGCATCGGTGGCAGAAATAGACCAGCAGAAAAGCTTAGATATGGGTGGAGATGACTTTCTGGCCAAACCCGTTGATGCAGAGGAATTGTTGACTTTGCTTGCCAAACATTTACAACTCATCTGGAAATATGATGTAACTGAGTTAACAACAAGCAATAATGAAGTATCCACGAAAGAACTAATTCCCCCATCGGCGGCGGACTTGCAAATTTTACTAGAACTGGCAGAGGATGGCTTCCTCATAGAATTGGCAGAAACCGCCGCTCAAATTGGGCAAAAGGATCAGCGCTATCAGCTTTTTATTCAGCAAGTAATACAATTAGCTAAGCAATTCCAAACTGAGAAGATCGAGGAATTAATTCAACAACATCTCACTAATAATAGTTAAAAGTTGGATGGCTATGACTATGACCACAGGTTTAACTGGCTTAATTTTAATTGTTGATGATACTCCCACCAATTTGGATGTCATCTCGGAAGCGTTGAGTAATGCGGGGTATAAGGTGGCTATCGCTACCAGTGGCGAACGCGCTCTGCAACAAGTTGAGCGGCGACCGCCCGATCTGATTTTACTGGATGTGATGATGCCGGGAATTGATGGCTTTGAAACCTGTCAACGCCTTAAAGCTAATTCCAAAACTTGCGATATTCCAGTTATGTTCATGACCGCTCTGGCTGATGTAGACAACAAAATTAAAGGGCTTAACCTTGGTGCAGTAGACTACGTTACCAAGCCCTTCCAAGAACAAGAAGTGTTAGCGCGAGTGAAAACTCATTTACAGTTGCGTCTCTTGACTCAAAACTTAGAACAGCAAGTGGCTCAAAAAACTGCTGAATTACAAGCAGCTCATATCCAAGTCATTCAACGCGAAAAATTGTCTGCTTTGGGCAACTTGGTGGCTGGTGTTGCCCACGAAATTAATAACCCCGTTGGCTTTCTTTATGGCAATATTCAGCCCGCTTTAGACTACATCAAAGATTTGTTTGGATTGCTCGATCTATTTCAGCAAGAATCTGCTAATTTCAGTGTGGCAATTCAAGAGGAAATTGAAGCCATTGACCTCGACTACATCCGTGAAGACTTACCTAAGTTAGTTGGCTCGATGCAAGAAGGAGTAAACCGGCTTAAAGACATTAGCATCAGCTTGCGGACATTCTCGCGTGCCGATAGCGATCGCCCCGTTGCCTGCAATATCCACGACGGCATTGATAGCACAATTATGATCCTCAAACATCGCCTCAAGGCAAACGACACTCGCCCTGAGATTCGGGTAATTAAAGAGTATGGTGATTTACCGGAAGTAGAATGTTATGCAGGACAGCTCAATCAGGTATTTATGAATTTGTTGGCTAATGCGATAGATGCTTTAGAAGAAGCAAATACGGGACGTAGTTATGCAGAAATCAAAATTAATCATAATCAAATTATTATCAAGACTGAATTATCGGAAGATCGGCAGAAAGCAATAATTCGGATAAAAGATAACGGTATTGGCATGAGTGAGACGGTGAGGCAGAAGGTTTTTGATGATTTATTTACTACCAAGGGAGTAGGGAAAGGCACGGGGTTGGGATTGGCGATCGCACGGCAGATTGTAGTTGAAAAACACGGCGGTACAATCGAGGTAAATTCTCTATGGGGAGAAGGGACGGAGTTTACGATATCATTGCCTACAAACGGATGAAGTTAATTATGCGATCGCCGCATTTAACTCTTACACACAGAGGCGCACATTAATTTTTAGCAGTCAATATTTAAGATGAGGATAGCCAAAATGAATGCAGGTATAGATTTAACCAGTCCAATTGCCGGATACCGTCTAATCGAGCAACTGTACAGTGGTTCTAAAACCCTGGTTTATCGAGCCAGTCGAGAAACAGACCAGATTCCGGTTGTCATTAAACTATTAAATCGAGACTATCCCAGTTTCAGCGAACTGCTGCAATTCCGCAACCAGTACACCATCGCCAAAAATCTACGTCTGCCGGGAGTTGTTGAACCTTACAGTCTGGAATCCTACCGCAACAGCTATGCCCTAGTAATGGAGGATTTTGGCGGTATTTCTCTGCGAGACTACGCCCAAGAACGCAAGCTGACTCTAGCAGAAATATTGGAAATTGCCATTCAAATAACTGATATCCTTGACGGACTGTACCGAAACAGAGTCATTCACAAAGATATTAAGCCAGCTAACGTTCTGATTCATCCCGAAACCAAACAAGTCAAACTGATTGACTTCAGCATCGCCTCCCTACTGCCGAGAGAAACTCAAGAAATTCAAAATCCCAACGTTTTAGAAGGAACCCTCGCCTATATTTCTCCCGAACAAACTGGACGAATGAACCGAGGCATCGACTACCGCACTGACTTTTATTCTCTGGGAGCCACTTTTTACGAACTGCTGACAGGAAAACTGCCATTTGAATGTGACGACCCGATGGAGTTGGTTCACTGCCATATAGCCAAACAACCTCCTGCAATAAACAGCCAAGAAATTCCGCAGGTGGTTTCGGATATGGTGATGAAGCTGATGGCAAAGAATGCCGAAAAACGCTATCAAAGTGCCTTGGGATTGAAACATGACTTAGAAAAGTGTTGGCAGCAGTGCCAAGAAACTGGAAAAATTGAAAGCTTTGAATTAGGAACGCGGGATATATGCGATCGCTTTCTCATCCCCGACAAACTCTATGGACGAGAAACCGAAGTAAAAACGCTCCTACAAGCCTTTGAAAGAGTCAGCGAAGGTGCAACAGAAATCATGCTAGTTGCGGGTTTTTCAGGAATTGGAAAAACCGCAGTTATAAACGAAGTTCATAAACCCATAGTGCGGCAACGTGGTTATTTTATTAAAGGAAAATATGACCAATTTCATCGCAACATTCCCTTCAGCGCCTTTGTGCAAGCATTCCGCGATTTAATGGGGCAATTGCTCTCAGAATCAGATTGGCAATTAGAAACATGGAAAAGCCAGATATTAACTGCATTAGGAGACAACGGACAAGTCTTAATTGACGTAATTCCTGAGTTGGAAAATATTATCGGTAAACAGCCAGCCGCCCTTGAATTATCGGGAACAGCCGCCCAAAATCGCTTTAATCTCCTGTTTCAAAAATTTGTGCAAGTCTTTACCAGTCAAGAACATCCGTTAGTCATGTTTTTAGATGACTTGCAATGGGCCGATTCCGCATCACTTAACTTGCTGAAATTATTGATGCAAGATGCTGGGCATCTATTAATATTAGGCGCGTATCGAGATAATGAAGTCTCTCCCGTACATCCATTCATTTTAACAGTGGATGAAATTGTCAAAACTGGGGCAACGGTGCATACAATTACTTTACCACCCTTAAGGCAACCTGATATGAATCAGTTGGTGGCAGATACACTGAATTGTAAATCATCTCTAGCCCAGCCTTTAACAAAATTGGTCTATCAAAAAACTCAAGGTAATCCTTTTTTTGCGACCCAGTTTCTCAAAGCATTACATGATGACAAGTTAATTAGCTTTGATTTCGAGATTCAATATTGGCAATGCGATATTGCCCAAGTGAAGGCCTTAGCAATTACTGATGATGTCGTTGAGTTCATGGCATTGCAATTACAGAAATTGCCCAGAGAAACTCAGGATAGTCTCAAACTAGCGGCTTGTATAGGGGCGCAGTTTGATTTGAATACCTTAGCAATTGTCAGTGAGAAATCACCAGACAGTAGCGCCACAGCTTTATGGAAAGCCTTGCAGGAAGGTTTGGTAATTCCTACTACCGAAATCTATAAGTTCTTTACCCAATCTGATAGCGAGGAACTTTTCAATGATTCCGCTAATCCGACTTATCGATTTTTACACGATCGCGTCCAACAAGCGGCTTATTCATTGATTCCTGACGAGCAAAAACAGCAGACCCATTACCATATTGGGCAACTACTCCAACAAAACTTATCAGAGATAGAAAAAGAGGAAAAGCTGTTTGATATTGTCGGGCATTTAAATTTAGGAATTGAGTTCATGACTCAAGCAGAGGAACGGGAAGCCTTAGCCAGATTGAACTTAGCAGCCGGACAAAAAGCCAGAAATTCTACAGCCTATGCAGGCGCCAGAAGTTTTGTGAAAACAGGGCGGGAGTTACTCACTGAAAACTGTTGGCAAACTCAGTATGAATTAACCCTGAATCTTTATGTGGCTGCGGCTGAAACGGCTTACTTAAATGCCGATTTTAATGGCATGGAAGAAATGGCAGCCCAGGTTTTGCGATCGGCGAAAACAATACTAGATAAAGTCAAGATATTTGAGATTCAAATCAACGCACTGACAACTCAGAGTCAGATGTTAGAAGCGATCGCGATCGGCACCAATGCCCTAGCACAATTGGGGATTGAACTCCCCTATGAAACTGACGAAGCATTGACACGCATTGCATTACAAAACCTTGCCAACCAACTGGAGGGCAAACAGATCGAGGAACTGGTTAACCTTCCCGTGATGAGCGATCCTCGGACAATCGCGGCGATGCAATTGTTAGGCATCTTGTTTCCGGCTATTTTTATGGGAAATCCTGCCTTGCAGCCTCTGCTTTGTGCCACAATGGTCAGTATATCACTTCAATTTGGCAATGCACCAGCATCAACAATCGGGTATGTGGGTTATGGCATTGTGCTGTCTGGTTTTTTCTCAGAAGTAGAAAAAGGTTATCGCTTTGGGCGAGTAGCACTTAGCTTACTCAATCAGTTGAATTGGCCAGAATTTAAATGTATCACTTTACTTTGGTTTGGCTGTTTTATTCAGCATCGTCAAGAACCACTGAGGGCAACAATCCCAACTGCGAAAGAAGGGTATTTAGTCGGAATGGAAACAGGTGATTTTCTCAATGCTGGCTACTGCGTCAGTAGTTATTTATATAATAATTTTTTTTCGGGGGTAGAGATTGATGATTGGCACGCAGAAATAGAAAATTATTGTGTTGTCTTAACGACTGTGAAGCAATATTCTCCTATGGTTTACGTGAATATGGCACAACAGGCGGTGCATAACTTGAGGGAAATTGTCAATCAACCGGATTTATTAATCGGTCAGGCTTATGATGAAACAGTGATGTTTCCTCAGCATAATCAGAATAGAGAGCTTACTGCACTCGCTCTTGCCTATAACTACAAACTAATGCTTGCCTATCTCTTTGGCAACTACACCAACGCCCTAGACTACATTGCTCAAGCAAGCCTCTATTTGAGGGTGGCGGCAGCAATGATTCATACTCCGGTTTTCCATTTCTATGCCGGGTTAACCTACTTGGCAGTCTGCTCTACGCAGTCAGAAATTGAGCAAGCGAACAGTCTCGCTTTGGCAGAAACCCATCAAACCACTTTGGCTCAATGGGCACACCAGGCGCCGATGAATCACAAACATAAAATTGACTTGGTAGAAGCAGAAAAATGCCGGGTTTTAGGCAAGAATTATGAAGCTGGAGATTGGTACGATCGCGCAATTGCCGGAGCCAAGAAAAACGAATATATCCAAGAAGAAGCTTTAGGCAACGAACTAGCTGCAAAATTCTACTTAGATTGGGGGAAAGAAAAAGTTGCACAATCTTACATGATTGAGGCGTATTACTGTTATTCCCGTTGGGGTGCAAAGGCTAAAGTCGCTTATTTAGAACAACACTATCCACAACTACTAAAAGCTATTCTCCAACCTGCTAACTTTGTAATAACATCTGGGACAACAATCAACCCTACCTGGATGGGAAGCCTAGCTAGCGTCAGTAGTAGCGAGAATTTATGGTTAGATTTTCCAGCAGTAATGATGGCGGCACAAGCTATTTCACAAGAAATTGAATTAGAGAAACTGTTAGCCACTTTGATGCAGATTACGCTGGCGAATGGGGGAGCACAAATCGGTTGTTTAGTGCTTCGCCAAGACCGACAATGGTTAGTCGTCGCTCAAGCCGCACAAAAGCAGACAAAAATATTAGAAATTCCTCTGGAACAATATCAGGAAATTCCTCAGAGTTTGATTTATGCCGTGGCACGAACTCAAGCGACTGCTGTTTTTGACAACTTAAGTACAGCCGACCAATTTGCAGGCGATCGCTATATTATCGCTCATCAACCTAAATCAGTTTTATGTACTCCAATTATTCGGCAAGGAAAACTCGTCGGTATTGTGTACTTAGAAAATAACTTAACACTGGGAGCATTTACTAATGAGCGAGTAGAAATTATCCAGATACTCGCAGCTCAAGCGGCGATCTCTATTGAGAATTCTCGTTTATATAAACAAATAGAGAAATATTCCCAAAGCTTAGAAGCAGAAGTAGCGCAAAAAACGGAAGATTTAAGCCAAAAAGCTTTTGATTTAGAGCAAGCATTTAAAAACTTACAACAAACCCAATCCCAATTAATTCAGAGCGAAAAAATGTCATCTCTCGGTCAACTGGTAGCTGGCATTGCTCACGAAATCAACAATCCAGTAACATTTATTCGTAGTAATGTTGCACATATAGAGGATTATGTCAAAAATTTGCTTATTTTACTTGATATTTATCAACAAGAGTATCCTGAACCCAGTAAAGTAATTCAAGCGAAAATAGAAGAAATGGATTTAGAATTTATCTGGGAAGATTTAATTAAAATTCTGGCATCTATGAAAGCAGGGAGCGATCGCATTAGCCAAATTATCCTGAGCTTGCGTAATTTTTCCCGCTTAGATGAAGCAGAGATGAAAGCAGTAGATTTACATACCGGAATTGAAAGCACTTTGCTAATTTTACAAACTCGCTTAAGACTGAGCGATGGCAAATCAGAAATACAAATTATTAAAGATTATGGAAATCTGCCCCATGTCATTTGTTATGCTAGTGAGATAAATCAAGTATTTCTGAGTATTATCAGTAACGCTATTGATGCTGTTCAATCAATTAATAAAACAGAAAAAAATCCTGTAATCAGGATTCAGACTGAAGTCATAGAAAAAGACAGGGTTAGAATTAAAATCTCTGATAATGGTTCCGGTATCCCGGCGAATATTCAATCCCGAATATTCGATCCATTTTTTACAACTAAACCAGTTGGTAGCGGTACAGGTTTGGGTTTATCTGTTAGCTATGGTATTGTCAAAAAACATGGCGGTAAATTAACCTGTAATTCTAGAGTGGGAGATGGTACAGAGTTAGCGATCGAGATTCCTATCAGCTATATTAGAACCTAAACAAGCTTCTTACTGCTAGGCCCGTTGGGATGTCAAACAAAAAATATTCGATCATTTATTGACGACGAAAGCAGTGGGCAAAGGAACGGGTTTAGGATTGGCGATCGCACGTCAAATCGTTTTTGAAAAACATAGCAGTTCTATTCACATCAACTCTCGACTGGGAGCCGGAACAGAATTTATCATCACATTACCCACTAATGCCTAACAAAAAAGTTAATTTTTTTATCTTCTTCAGACCCATTTAACCGCTCGTTAACCCACCAATTATTAAATAACAACAACCATGAATAACTCTCACCAAAACCGCAACCAAAACACAAGCATTCAAATTCCCAACTATCAAATTCTCCAAACAGTTTATTCAGGAAGTCGCACCTTAGTTTATCGGGCCATGCGTACCAGTGACCGATTACCTGTCGTCATCAAACTGCTGAAAAACGAGTATCCCACCTTTAGCGAGCTGGTGCAATTTCGCAATCAATATACCATAGCTAAAAACCTTTGTCAACCGGGAATTATCCAAACGTATAGTCTCGAACCCTCTCGAAATGGCTATGCATTAGTCATGGAAGACTTTGGGGGAATTTCGCTTCAGGAATGGGCGATTAAAGGGAAAAACGCACTATCTTTGAGAGAGTTTTTGGAAATCGCGATCGCGCTATGCAATACCTTAGATATTCTCTACCGAGAGCGCATTATTCACAAAGACATCAAACCCAGCAATATCTTAATTAATCCCGAAACCAAACAAGTCAAATTAATTGACTTTAGTATTGCGTCTTTACTTCCAAGAGAAACACAAACTTTGATAAATCCCAATGTATTAGAAGGGACACTTGCTTATATTTCCCCAGAACAAACTGGTCGAATGAATCGGGGGATTGACTATCGAAGTGACTTTTATTCTTTGGGTGTGACTTTCTACGAATTACTTACAGGTAAATTACCATTTGAATCAAATGACCCAATGGAGTTGGTACATTGTCATATTGCCAAAGCAGCACCATTAGTACATGAAAATAACCCACAACTCCCCTCGGTAGTCTCAGAGATTGTCACTAAATTGATGGCAAAAAACGCTGAAGATAGATATCAAAGTGCATTAGGACTGAAATATGATTTAAAAAAATGTTTACATCAACTACAAAAAACTGAGAAAATTCAGAGCTTTAAAATTGCACAACGGGATAGGAGCGATCGCTTCATCATCCCCGACAAACTCTACGGACGAGAAACCGAAGCAGAAACTTTACTGCAAGCATTTGAGCGAGTCAGTCTTGGTGCAACAGAAATGATGCTGGTAGCAGGTTTTTCGGGAATTGGAAAAACCGCCGTTGTCAATGAAGTTCATAAACCAATTGTTCGGCAACGCGGTTATTTTATCAAAGGAAAATTTGACCAATTTCAACGCAATATTCCCTTCTCAGCTTTTGTCCAAGCATTTCGGGATTTAATGGGGCAATTGTTAACCGAAAGTGATGTCCAACTAGAGCAATGGAAAAATCAAATATTAGAAACTGTCGGAAACAACGGTCAGGTAATTATTGAAGTCATTCCCGAATTAGAAAAAATCATTGGTGAACAACCACCAGCAGTAGAATTATCAGGAACAGCAGCCCAAAATCGCTTTAATTTATTGTTTCAAAAATTCACCCAAGTCTTTACTAGCGCCAAACATCCATTAGTGATGTTTTTAGATGATTTACAATGGGCTGATTCAGCATCATTAAAGTTGATGCAGCTATTAATGGCTGATACAGATCATCTTTTCATCATTGGTGCCTATCGGGATAACGAAGTCAATCCAGCCCATCCATTAATGCTGACTTTGAGCGAAATTCAAAAAAACCCAGCAGCCATTAATACTATTACTTTAACACCCCTGAGTCAATCCCAAATCAATCAATTAGTCGCTGATACCCTAAAAATTACAGAAAATTTGGCATTACCCCTTTCACAATTAGTCTCTCAAAAAACTAAAGGCAACCCATTTTTTGCCACCCAATTTCTCAAAGCCCTACACGAAGAAAGTCTCATTCAATTTAACTTGGAGTTAGGCTGTTGGCAATGCGATCTGTCCAAAATTAATCAACAAGCCTTGACCGATGATGTTGTAGAATTTATGGCGTTGCAGTTAGAGAAGTTACCCTTAGTAACCCAGAATATTCTGAAGTTAGCCGCTTGTATTGGCAATCAGTTCGATCTAGCAACATTAGCAATTGTTTCAGAAAACTCAGATGTAGAAACCGCAGCCAATTTATGGAAATCATTACAAGAAGGTTTGATTTTACCGATCGGTGATGTTTATAAATTTTATGTAGGGGAAGAAAGTCAAGCTGTTACGTCAGAAAAGTCTCAAAATGTTACGTACAAATTTTTACACGATCGCGTTCAACAAGCAGCCTATTCCCTAATTCCACACGACCAAAAACAGGCGACTCATTACCAAATCGGACAACTGCTGCTGCAACAGATTTCGGCACAAGCAAGAGAAGACCGTATTTTTGAAATTGTCAATCAATTAAATCACGGAACTGCTTTAATTACCAAACCAACAGAACGAGAAGAATTAGCCCAACTCAATTTAATTGCCTGTCGCAAAGCCAAAACTTCAACCGCCTATCAAGCCGCCCATGAATATGCCACAGTGGGATTGTCTTTGTTGGCAGAAAATACTTGGCAGCAGCAGTATGAAATGACCCTAGCCTTGTATGAATTAGCAGCGGAAGTGGCAATGCTAAACGGTAATTTTGAGGCGATGGAACAGTTCATTGATATTGTCATTCAACAGGCACGCTCATTACCTGAAAAAGTCAACGTTTACTGCTTTAGAATTCAATCTCATATTTCCCAAAGTAAATTAACCTCAGCGATCGCGATCGCCCAACCAGTTTTACAACAGCTTGGCGTCACCTTTCCTGAAACACCAACACCATCAGATCTTCAACAGGAAATCCAAGAGATTGAGGAACTTATTGGAAATAGGGAAATTGCCGATTTGGTTAACTTGCCTGAGATGAGGGATGTGGAAAAACTCGGTACTATTAAGATTGCCAATATCATCAGCCCAGCAGCTTACCTCACTGGCTCTGCGCTGTTCCCATTGCTGAGTACTTTGTCGGTTAAACTTTCCATTCAGTACGGTAACACATCGATTTCTGCTTACGGCTATGTGAACTATGGCAATATTCTCTGCAATTTCTTCCAAGTCGTGGATACAGGAACACAGTTTGGTTCCTTGGCACTCCAGATTATTTCAAAACTCGATGCCAAAGCAAGTAAAACAGATGTTTTGATGCTCTTGGGGTTATTTGTTGTACACCGAAACTCTCACATTCAAGAAACACTACCCCTGTTGCAAGAAGGTTACACCACTGCCATAGAATTTGGGAACTTGGTACTTGCTGGGTATAATGGCCACAGTTTTTGCCTCAATTCTTTTTGGTGTGGTCAATCCCTGGCTACCTTAGAGCAGGATATTTGCGCTTACTGCCATAGTTTGATGCAATTAAATCAATTGACAACCGCAAATTATTGCCGGATCTATTGGCAGCCTGTTTTAAATTTGCTAGGTCTTGCAGAACATACCACCCTTTTGTCTGGGAAAGCCCTTGAAGAAACAGAATTTCTCCAGCAGCTACAATCTGCCAAGGATGGATATGGATTGTATATTTTCCATTTGTATAAACTGATGCTTTGTTTCTTGTTTGGAGAAATTGAGCCAGCGAAAAATCATGCTATTGAAGTCAGGCGCTATTTTATGGCTGGTGCAGGATTAGTCAGCGAACCAGTATTTTATCTTTATGATTCTCTGCTAACTCTGGCACAATTGAATCCACAGTTAGATGAAACATCAGAAGCATTGCACGGTGTCATACAAAACCAAACCAAGTTACAGCAATGGGCGTCTCATGCACCCATGAATTATCAACATAAGGTTGATTTGGTAGCGGCAGAAAAATGTCGAGTGTTAGGACAAAAAGCCGAAGCAATTGAGTTTTACGACAAGGCGATTTCTCTTGCCAAAGCCAACGAATATACCCAAGAAGAAGCACTTGCTAACGAACTGGCTGCTAAATTCTACCTAGATTGGGGCAAAGAGCGCATAGCCGGGGAATACATGATTGCAGCCTACTATGCCTATGCTCGTTGGGGTGCAAAAGCCAAAGTTGCTGACCTAGAAGCTCGCTATCGGCAACTGCTTGCACCTATATTAGAACAAATCCGTTCTCCTCTCTCCACTCACGAAACTATCTTCACTTTGGGGAGTATTACCTCCACCAGTTCTGCCACATCCAGTAGTAGTGTTTCTGTGGCGTTAGATTTAGCTGCTATTCTCAAAGCTTCCCAAGCAATATCCGGTGAAATCGAACTCGAAAAGCTACTTTCATCGTTACTTTCAATCGTCATCGAAAATGCGGGGGCTGATAAATGCGTGTTCATGCTCTTGCGAGACGATCGCCTGTTAATTAAAGGGTCAATTACCGAGGGTTCAAAGCCAGTTGTCTTGCAGCGTCTTCCCATTGAAGAGAGTGAAGAAATTCCCCTGAAGCTGATTTACAAAGTCAAGCACAACAGGCAGACTGTTGTGCTGCTGGATGCGACGACCGAGCGGACTTTAATAAATGACCCATATATCATGCGTCAGCAGCCGAAGAGTATCTTGTGTAGCCCGATTTTGCATCAAGGGAAGCTGATGGGCATTTTATATCTAGAAAACAATTTAGTTACGGGAGCATTTACAAGCGATCGCGTTGAACTACTTAACTTACTTTGCGCTCAAGCGGCGATTTCCTTAGAAAATGCTCGACTTTACGAGCGATCTCAGAACTATGCTCAACAGCTAGAACAATCTCTGGAAGAGTTAAAGAATAGTGAAGCCCGCTTTCAGAAACTTGCCAATAACGTACCTGGCTTGATTTATCAGATTCGGATTCAAGCCGATGGTTCTGCTTCAGTGCCCTACGTCAGTTCTGGATGTCAAACACTCTATGAAGTGGCGGCAGAGGATGTGATGGTAGGAAAATACAGCCTACGCGATTTTGAACATCCCGACGATCGAGCAGAGGCGTTTCGGGCAGTTATCGAGTCCGCTCAAACGCTCACCCCATTTCAACATGAGTGGCGGATTATTACTCCCAGTGGGAAAGTGAAATGGGTGAAAGCCGCTGCTCAGCCAGAACGTAGAGAAGACGGAGAAACCGTTTGGGATGGAATGCTGATTGATATTACCGATCGCAAGCAAGCAGAAGCAGGTGTGATTCAAAAATCACAGGAACTCGAACAGACTCTGGCAGATTTGCAGAACACCCAACTGCAAATGGTGCAAAGCGAAAAAATGGCATCACTCGGAAATCTGGTAGCAGGTGTTGCTCATGAAATCAATAACCCCGTGGGCTTTATTTGGGGCAATTTGAATGAAACTCAGCAAACGGTGGAAGACTTAGTGGAGCATCTCAATCTCTATCGCGATCGCGCTCCAGAAACAGAGGTTGCAGACCATGCCGAAGATATCGATTTAGACTATATCATCGAAGACTTGCCTAAAATGATTGACTCCATGAAAGTGGGATGCGATCGCATTAAAAGTATCAGCACTTCGCTCCGCACCTTTTCTAGAGCTGACAAAGACTATAAAGCGCCCTTCAACATCCACGAGGGCATAGATAGTACGCTCTTAATTCTCAAATATCGATTGAAAGCGAACGATGAGCGACCCGCCATTGAAGTAGTGAAAGACTACGGCAATATTCCGGCGGTCGAATGCTTCCCCGGACAGCTTAACCAGGTGTTTATGAACATTCTAGCCAATGCGATTGATGCGTTAGATGAATCAAATACTGGTCGAAGTTTTGCGGAAATTCAGGCGAATCCCAACCGCATTACAATTACAACCTCACTAGAAGATAACCAGGCGAAAATTACCATTACTGATAATGGAAAGGGTATGACTGAATCAGTCAAAGAGAAAATATTCGATCATTTGTTTACGACGAAAGCGGTAGGGAAAGGAACGGGATTAGGATTGGCGATCGCACGGTTGATTGTAGTTGAGCAACACTTTGGTATGCTCGAAGTCAACTCAACTTTAGGTCGCGGTACAGAATTTATAATTTCACTGCCATGTTGAGCATTAGCTGGGTAATTTATAGCCAATTTTGGGATTTTTCTTGAAAATTGAAAGTTTTTTACACCCCACTTTACAATTTATAGTGAGCGATAACTTCTGCCAAAGTCTTGATACTTGCGTCGCACTAATTTATAAAGGAATCTCGATCGCAAATTCCGTACCTTCTCCTACGGTGGAACGGCAGCTCAAGGCTCCGGCGTGTTTTTCCGCGACAATTCGGTAACTGATGGCTAACCCTAAACCAGTGCCTTTTCCCATCGGTTTTGTCGTGAAAAACGGGTCAAATAATCGGCTACGCACGTCTTCTGTCATGCCGATCGCGTTATCGGCAATGCGGATGCAAATACTATTTTCGTTTAGGGCTTCTGTGCGAATGCTAATAGTTGGTTTCCAATCGTCGCCGACCGCCGCAGATCGCCTTTTTTGGTTGCAAGCATCTTCCAATGCGTCAATACTGTTGCTAAGCAGATTCATAAATACCTGATTGAGCTGACCTGCATAACATTCTATTAAAGGGAGTTGACCGTAATCTTTGATTATTTTTATTTCTGGATAGTCGCCTCTGGCTCGGAGTTTGTTGTGCAATATTAAGAGGGTATTATCTATGCCTTCGTGAAGGTTCGTAGGTTTTTTAACCGAGTCGTCTAAACGCGAGAAATTTCGCAAGCTCAGAACTATTTCGCGAATGCGATCGGCTCCCATTTTCATCGAAGATAATATTTTTAGTAAATCTTCTCTCAGAAAGTCTAAATCGATCTTGTCAATACATTCTTGAACTTCTACCACGGGCTGAGGATAGTGTTTTTGGTAAAGTTCCACAAGCTGCAACAAGTCTCGGATATATTGGCTGGCGTAGGAAATATTGCCGTAGATAAAACTGACAGGGTTATTAATTTCGTGAGCTACTCCAGCTACCATTTGACCGAGACTTGACATTTTTTCGGTATGAATTAGGTGAGCTTGAGTTTCTCGAAGTTCTTTGAGAGCGATTTCTAGCTGCTGGGCTCTGTTGTTGGCGATCGCCTCGGAGAGCCGCAAAGCATCCTCCGCTGCTTTGCGCTCTGTTATGTCAAAAATGGCCCCGTTGAGGGATAAAACTTTACCGTCTGCGTTGAAAATGGCTTGACCTTTCTCTGCAACCCACCGCACATTTCCGTCGCAGTGAATTAGGCGATATTCGATCATGTAAGGTTGTTGTGTCTTAATAGCTTGATCGATAATTGTCTCGATCTGCTCAACGTCATCGGGATGAACTATACTCGAAAAAGCCTGCACCGGTTTTTGCATAAAGTTAGCGGCAGGATAGCCGGAAATAGCTTCTATGCCACTGCTGATAAAAGTTACGCTCGATCGCCCAGCAGCACTGCACCGGTAAACCGCACCGGGAATGCTAGAAACTAATGACCTAAATTCTTCTTCTCTTTCTCGCAAAGCTGCCTCAATCCGCTTGCGTTCGCTAATGTCGCGAGCAAACGCGCACTGATATTCTTTGCCGTTAAATTCCAAATGGTTGATCGTAATTTCTACCGGAAAAATGCGACCGTACTTAGTGAGGTGGTGAACTTCAATATTAACCGAACCGCAGCGTTTTAAGACTTTCCAGTGCAAACTCCAAGCAGTTTGGGGAAAATCTGGATTGATGTCGTGCACGGTCATCGAGAGCAATTCAGTGGCAGAATATCCCAATGAAGTGCAAGCAGCGTCGTTGACGTACAAAAATTTACCATCGGGCCCGATCCAGAATATCGCATCTGCCGATCGGTCGATCGCAAATTGAGTCAGTTGCAACTTTTCCTCAACCCGGTGGCGATCGGCAATTTCTTTTTCTAACTGTTCATTAAGCGAATTGAGAGCTAAAGCGCGATCGACAATAGTATCTGAAGGGTAAAAATTGAGCGCTTGTTTTGCCAATTCTCCTTTCTGGATATCATGGTGGTGCTGATGTTCCTCTACCTGTTTTAACGACTGTTTTTGAAGTTTTTCTTTTTGATTAAAACCAGACTCGGCAAGTGCTTTGGGCATGAGGGCAAGGGCGACTGCGACTAAAAACCACGCAATCAAAGCACTTGCAGCTTTGAGAGTTACTGACAGCCAATATATCGAGTGCCACAGCGTCCAAACTTCCGTCAATTTAGCAGCGCCCCAGGCAAAAAAAACAACGGCAAATACCCGGAAAATCTTGCGGTGAGAACCTTGGCGGGTAAAATAAACTAAAGATAGGGCGATCGAGCAATAAGCCAGTGCCGTCAGCGAGTCAAAAACAGCGTACAATCGCAACTCCGGCACCACGTTGCAGGCGAGTGTAGAAGATACAGCAAGTGTGGAAAAAAAAATTGTTAATTGTTCTTGCATAAAGTTCAAGAAAAAAATTATCTGTACCAATGCAAATCAGATCAAATCTAATTATTTGATTTCGGCTAGTGAAATATTTACATAATTATATACTTTTTTCATTTTTTATGAAACAGCTATTTTTTCAGGAAATCTCAAAACTATCGAGGTGGGGCCCTAGGAACGAAGCTTTTCCCAAGTATGAGCAATGGTGAGCGTCACGGCTAGCAACGCTTACGTTGCTCCCTGTGACGGAATACATAGGTTCGCCTACCTATTGATTCAGAAACATTTAAATTGTTAATGATCGCTATTAAATTTTCTTTTAGATTACTTAAGCAGTGAGCCAGGAGTTTTTAACCCCTGGCTCACAGATGGACTAGCAGACTTTTAAGGCAGAAAAAATCTCAATTTTTGCGCTGGAAATCCACCATTAAGCACCGCCCAGCGCCCAATGCACCAAAGTCCGAACTCCAAAACCGGTAGCCCCAGGACCATTGTAGCCATTTTCTTTGTCACTCCAAACCGGACCGGCAATATCTAAATGCGCCCATGCAGTATCCTTTACAAACTGCTTCAAAAATAGCGCCGCCGTAATCGAACCGCCGGGACGTGGGCCGGTGTTTTTCATGTCGGCGTGCAATGCTTTCAAGCCCTCAAAATACTTCTCTTCCATCGGCATCCGCCAAAATTTTTCGCCTGCCAATTCTGAGGCGGCGACTATTTCGGCGGCGACGCTATCTTGAGGACTCCACAAACCGGCGATATCGTCACCTAAAGCAATTACGCAGGCGCCGGTTAGAGTTGCTAAATCGACAATCGCGTCAACTCCCAATTTATCAGCAAATACCAAAGCATCAGCCAGGGTTAAACGACCTTCAGCGTCGGTATTGTTGACTTCAATTGTTTTGCCGTTGGAAGCTGTAAGGATGTCTCCAGGGCGCATGGCGCGGCCGCTGATCATGTTTTCAGTGACGGCGCTGATAAAGTGAACTTCCACATCGGGTTTGATGTGTCCGATCGCCTTTGCCGCTCCCAAAGTAGCCGCAGCGCCGCCCATATCTATTTTCATCATTTCAATGCCGCTGCCCGCACCTTTGATGTTCAAACCGCCGGAATCAAAGGTCAATCCTTTGCCCACAATTGCTATTTTGCGGCGCGGTGTGCCCTCTGGTTTGTAAGTTAAATGGATGAACTTGGGTGGTAAATCCGATGCTAGGGCTACGCCGAGAAAGGCTCCCATTCCTAGTTTTTCACAGTCTTCCCGCTCCAGTATTTCTAATTCTAAACCGCATTCTGCAGCCAGACTTTGAGCAGTTTCTGCCATGGTAATTGGGGTGACAAAATTTGCCGGCGCTGCGACTAATTCGCGTGCTAAAATGACTCCGGCAGTGATTTGGCGGGCGCGGGCGATCGCACTTTCGGTACCGGCAAAACCGAGCAAATGAATTTGTTCGAGTTGCGGGCTTTTGTCTTCATGTTCCGATTTGAAACGGTTGTCTTGATTCAGGGAGAGTTCTACACCTTCGGCGATCGCGCTTGCTGTAGAATCCGGCGCGTTTTTCCACACCGGAAAGCTAATTCCGAGAGTTTTGCATTTCTCTTTTTTGGCTAACTTGGCGCAAACGCCCGCAGCTTGCCGCACGGTGTCTAATTTTAAGTCCTCTGTTTTGCCCAAACCCACGATCGCAATTTTGCGAATGGGATTATTGCCGCCGACGCGGGTGATGGCGCTCGTACCCACTTTGCCCTTAAAATCTACTTCCAGTAGCAGCTCTTTCAAAGTGCCTGCCAGCTTTTCATCTAATTGTGCCAGCTCGCCGGTGAGTTCCAGGGCGTCCTCAAATAGACCAATTGCCAAGGCGTCTCCGGTCCAAACAGAGCGGGGCGTATCGGTGACTAGAAATTCCATGTTTTGATTTAGAGTTGAGATTTTAGACTTTAGATTGTACTTTTTGACACTCCCCCGGCCCAAGCGCGAGGGATTCTAGCGGTTGTCTAAGACGAGGCTGAAGCCGTCGTCAAAGACGCATCACCAGTTAAGGGACTGTCATTGACCCCATCCTCTGAATCAACGATTTCCATTGCAGATACCGCTTTCTGAAGATTCAAAGGACACGCAAATCCTACCCACTGCCCAATATTTTGCGAAGCGTTCCAGTCCGCGTTACAGCGATACCCATCAAATCCTTTGAATTGGTGCTTGACTCGTTTGCCGATAACACCATTTCGATGATCCGATTTACTGGTATAGGGTGCCGGCACCGACTCAACGGGAACACCTGCACGAATCGCTTTATAGCGGGTGAAGATTTCAAGCTGATAGAACGCCCAAGCATCTCGGTTCTGAGCTGCATCCGATTTGGTTTTCTTGCGTTGCTTTGAGGTACTTCTGATTTCAGAAAGATCCTCAAACCGCAATCCCATTCCGAAGTATGAAGCAAACTGAACCAACTGCCTAGAAATCTCGTGATTGATCTGCGTCATGATGCGACGCTCACGCGATTCTAGCTGCTTAACCTTTTTCAGCTTTTTCGCTTCTTGGAGAACCTTACGGGTTTTCTGAAACCGTCGTCGGGCGGCTTTAACTTTGCGACCATTCCAGAACTTGCCGAAGGAGTTGGGCAGTGCTGCGACTGCAATATTGTTTTGTCCTCGATCGACTCCAATCCAACCTTTAACATCACCTGCATCGGGAACTTCCATCGATACAGAAATGAGTGCATACCAAACACCTTTTTTGGACTTGCATAGCTTCAGACTGCCTAATTTGACAGAACCTTCGATCGCTTTATCCAAAACTTCGGTATGCGAGGCGGCATGAACATCAAGAGGAATTCTTCCTTTCCGCCCTCGATAGAGACTGAAAGAGACAGTGAATAAATTGCCCGACTTGAGAACCTCATAACCTTGGTTGTTCACTTCAAGCCACATTTGCTTAAAGTGCTTCACCTTAGTTTTTGCATGGGTGTTCCGAATGGTTTGATTGATCCACATCGATCCAATCTCAATATGTCTAAACGCGGCACTCGTCAGCTTTTTACGATCCTTGTTGTCAACTGCCAGCAAATCATTTGCAACAGCCGTATTGAGGGCGGTAAGCCGCTCAAATTCAAGTGCTTTGCAGGCATTCAACCTGTGAAACGGAAGCTTTAACGTTAGTGTTAGCTGAGCCATATTAAGAACGACCTTAACTTGACCTGTTAATTGTATCCTGCAAATAGTCGTAGGATATGAAGAATGGTTAAATATCCGACCCATACTGCGGGAAGACAGCCTGTTGTTAGCTTTCCTCCCCCGGCGCCAGCACGGAGGCTCTAAGCATAAGTTTTGGTAGTTAGTGGTTTGTCGTTTTTCCTTTGTGCGGGCAAATAGATCGATCGCACAAATTTTCCGCTCCACATCAAAATAAATTCTGCTACTATATCAGCCAAGTCCGCCTGCGATCGGATCTTCCACCAATCTCTATCATCTGTTTGGGGGTTGGCTGTCCGTTTTTGCCCCACTCTTAACATTTATTTCTCGTTAAACAGGTATCCTGCCTGTGATGGCGTGGAACACCCATCCTGCCTCTGATGGCTTTTGACAAAAGATCGGTTATCTATTGTTATTCTCTTAAATTTTCCCATGCTAAAACGACGCCGGGCCCGATTTTCTGTTTTAATCAGCGTTTCAGTTTGCGTTATTGCGATCGGCTCTTTGGTTGCTGCGATGAAATGGATGGGTTTTGGCTCGGTCCAGAAGGCCGAGCAGCCGCTGAATGCAGCGAATTCCGAATCGGAAGTCAAGATGCTGGTATCGCTGTCACCGAGCGAGCGATCGGCGAAATTAGTTGAACTCGCAGCCAGTGAGTCTGTAAATACGAACCCGCAGCAGCCAATCTCCCCTCAAAGCCGCGCCCGCTACTTGCTTGCCAGCGATTTAATCCAGCAAGGAAATGCCGCCAAAGCATTAAAATTATTGGACAAATTAGAGCAAGAATATCCGGTTTTAGCTGCTCACATTGCCCTAAAAAGGGCGCAAGCTTACCAATTGATCGGCGACAAAGGCAAAACTCAAAAAGCTTGGGAAGAACTGCTCAAAAACTATCCGAGCGACCCCGTAGCAGCGGAAGCTTTATATGTTTTAGGCAAGTCAAAACCGGAATATTGGCAACAGGCAATTACTGAATTTCCTGGTCATCCCCGCAGCGTAGAAATTGCCCTCCGCAAGTTAAAAGAAAATCCGAATCAGCCGCAGTTGATGCTGCTCGTAGCAAAACACGGTCATTATGTCAAAGATTACGGGACAATTTTGGAACAACTGGTGCAGCGAAACAGCGCCGGTTTGAAACCGGAAGATTGGGAAGAAATTGCCTTTGGCTATTGGGAAAAACAAAATTACGGCAAAGGAGCTATTGCTTACGGGAAAGCTCCCCGCAATGCCAAAAATCTTTACCGCAAAGCTCGCGGTTTGTGGCTCGACGGAAAAATCCCGGAATCGAGAATTGCCTATCAAGAATTAGTACGCGAGTTTCCCGATGCCGAAGATAGTGGTTTGGGTTTAATTCGGCTGTCGCGGCTGAGCGAACCGAAAGAAGCGATCATTTTGCTCGATCGAGTTATTAGCAAATTCCCCAATTATGCCCCCGAAGCTTTGTTAGATAAATCGCAAATTCTCGACAAAGCACGCAGTGGTCAATCCGCCTCAGATACCCGGAAGTTGCTATTGACAAAATACAATAATTCTGATAAAGCAGGCGAATTGCGGTGGACGATCGCCCAGCAGTTTGCCAAAGGCGGAGATTTAAAATCAGCTTGGCAGTGGGCGAGAGAATTAACCACCCACAATCCCGACAGCGAACAAGCTCCAGAAGCAGCATTTTGGGTCGGGAAATGGGCACAGCAACTCGGCCGGGAACAAGACGCCAAGACTGCATTTGACTATACGATCTTACGCTATCCAGAATCATATTTTGCGTGGCGATCGGCTGTACTTCTCGGCTGGCCCGTAGGCGACTTTACCACAGTCAGAGATTTGTCTCCCAATGTAGTGCGGCCACCTCAGCGCCCCGAACCAACTGCGGGTTCTCCTGCGTTGAAAGAACTCTATCAATTAGGTCAAGATAGGGATGCTTGGACGCTGTGGCAAGTAGAGTTTATCGACCGCGTAGAACCAAGTATTGCGGAACAGTTTACCGACGGTTTAATGCGAGTTGCAGTCGGAGACAATTTAGACGGTTTGTGGATGGTTGGTAGTTTGCGGCAGCGCGATAAACCAGATGATAGAACCCAATACCTCGAACTCAGACAGCAACCGATTTATTGGCAAGCACTTTATCCTTTTCCTTACTTAGAAAGCATTGTCAAATGGTCGCAAGAACGCAAAATAAATCCAGTATTAGTAACAGCATTAATCCGGCAAGAATCGCGGTTTATGCCCGCTATCAAATCATCAGTTGGCGCCACCGGTTTAATGCAAGTAATGCCCGAAACAGCCGCTTGGGTTGCTGGACAAATCAGCCTCAAAAAGTATTCATTGGAGAATGTGGACGACAACGTTAAACTTGGTACGTGGTATTTGGATCACACTCACGACGAGTACAAGAATAACTCGATGTTAGCTGTCGCGAGTTACAATGCCGGGCCAAATGCAGTATCAGATTGGTTGAAGAGGTTTAATTTTAGTGACCCAGATGCTTTTGCGGAAAAGATTCCGTTTCCTGAAACGAAAGGATACGTGAAATCGGTGTTTGAGAATTACTGGAATTATCTGCGGATTTACAATCCAGAAGTTAATCAGTTAATGAGTGAGCATTATGCGGCTGCTCAGAAAAAAGTAAAGTGAATTATTCGTGGTGTGGGGGCGGTTTTATCTAAATTGTTGGTAATCGTTATATCTTTTTGGTGGAACCCGCCCCTACAAAATATGGTTTCGTAGGGGCAGGTTCCACCAACCATAATCGCCCCAAACAAACAATCTGAAAAACCCGCCCCCACCAAACAAACAATCATTAGTAATTGACCGGAGATGATATCAGCGGCATCCCAAGGAATCGCGAGTAGAAATCCCAGTTTGAGAATTAATCCCACTTGCCTTTGTGCACAATTCTTTAACTTGTGATCCGTCCATAATTGCGTCCGTAAAGTCAGCGCCGGTGATATCAACTCCGTCAAAAGTAGAACGCAGCAAAATTGTTTCTGCTAAAATTGCATCACTTAAATCGGCATTAGTAAATTTAACTTGATCTATCATTGCATTAGTTAAATTCGCTCCGTGCAAATTCGCCTGAGTCATCACCGAAGCGCTCATAATTGCTCCCTGCAAATCGGCATTAGAAAAATTAGTCAAGTCCATATTAGCGTTAGAAAACTCAGCCGCCCGCAGCATTTGACCAGAAAAATCGCGTCTTGTCAGTTCGGCGTTGCTAAAGGACAACGGCGGAGCGTAATATTTAGATTGAGCCAGCGCTGGCCGCGGCAGGATGAAGATAGTTAGTGCCAAGAGGACTGCTGCTAGTTGCCGGAGTTTCATAAGTCTGATATTCTCGCAAGGTGGGTATTTCGTAGTGTATCCCGAACTTTGGTCGATCGACTAAACAGGTACAATCTTAATTAATAGTGATGGAGAGGGAAAAAAAGATATGCTAAGTTTTTTCTTAACTTGGATAGTAGCAGCGGTTTCGCTGATTATTACCGCTAACATTGTACCAGGTATTTCGGTGGTTAGCTTTCCGGCGGCGATGCTGGCTGCTGTTGTTATCGGATTGGTGAACGCGGTTGTCAGACCGATTCTTACATTGCTGACGCTGCCTTTGACGATTATTACTTTAGGTTTGTTTTTATTCGTTGTGAATGCAATTTCGCTTTCCCTGGCTTCGTGGTTGGCGGGTGCGTTCAATATCGGCTTTGTGGTTGGCGGTTTTTGGCCGGCTTTGGTGGGTTCCATTGTGTTGTCATTTGTTTCTGGGTTGATTGGTCGATTTGTGAATGCCAATACTTTGTCTCAGTAATATATTATCCCAGATACTCGATCGGGCAAACTGCAACCGCTACTGTTACCGCAGAACCCGCCCTAACCCCTCCTTGTGAAAGGGGGGGATTTTTGGTGCGAAATATTTGTTTAGGAACTAAGAGGGGATTTGAACCGCAGATAAACGCAGATGAACGCAGATGGTGGATGGATATCTGCATATCTTTGTGTTCATCTGCAGTTAAAATTTCTTCGATCGCACAAAGTGCGGCAGCTTCTGCTACGCTGGGCGTGCCGACTTCTTTGACTACAATATTTGAAGGGTTGGGGACTTCTACGGAACTTAAAATGTCAGCAGCAAAGGTTTTTAACGGCCAGTTTCGCGCTTGACAAAGTTCTAACAAGCCGACTTCACCAGCTTTAGTGTCGATTGTAGCAATACCTGCGATCGCACTTTCCGCTAAATGGTTAGCGCGACATACTTGTTTAATCGCTGTTTCGATTAATTCTCGCCCTGTTCCGCGTTCACAACCTATCCCTATCCACAACACTCTTGGATGCCACTGAACCTTTGGCAAAACAGATTCGGGCGAAAATCTTCTCTGGGTGAAACTAATCCAAATTCGGGCTTTGATAGTTGAGAGATTTTCCCCCTCCCAATACAAAGAATGTTTTTCTGGCAGACTGTTTTGCCACAAAGTAGAACCAACTTCTTGAATTACTTCGACAGTTTCCCCTCCAGCAATAGCTGCCGCTACTCCAGTCCAGTCCCCTTCGCCTCGACTCCAACCGCTGGGAATGTCTAGCATATCTAAAGTGAATTCATCGCTCATTATTCAGTTATCTATTCTGTAGTTTCACTGCGGCCGCAATCTTAAAAAAAAATTAACACTCTGTTTAGTGAAAATTTTGGTATAATTGTAGCACAAACTACAAAAAATCAAACATTTAAGATGGTAGAACTAAATCAGTTAGTGTTAGAGCTTGAAAGCAACCTCAAATCGGAAGGAGTGAAAAAAGAATGGAAAGAGCGTCGGCAAAGTTGGGTGAGCGATGTGGCAGCATCAGTTAACCTGACATATCTAGCAGAATTGCTAGTTGAATGGCAATCTAACTTGCAGGGTAAGTCGGTGGATATTCAGTGGGAAGAACGTCGGAACCTTTGGGTAGAAGAATGTCTGGCAGCATCGATTGTTCAAGAAGTATCAAGTTTATTGCTGGAACTAGAAACCAATATAAATTCGGAAGCTATGGCTGATGAATGGCAGCAGAATCGCGATAATTGGGTACAGCAAATGCACAAGTTTAACGAGTAGTGTCGAGGATCCAGAGCCTTTAGATATTGCGTTTTTAGGCTCTAAAATTTCCTCATGACTAATGACTAATGATTCATCTTTCTGGCAAACCCCATTCAGAAAAATATCAGCGAGTCCTTCAGCCATTTCCTGCATTTGCTGCCGAGAAGCATTCGGCTTCATAATCGTATTTTGACTGAAGGGCGCGACTGCAAACATTCCCACAAATACCTGAGCGACAATTTTCGGATTCGTCTTTGGATAAACTTGTTTTTCCATCGCCGTTTCCAAATAAAGCCTCAGCCACATATCTCATTATAAAAAACCCACAGTCTAAATTACTAAAATTTGTACAATAATAGCACAAACTGCAAACAAGACAAAATTTAATATGGTAGAACTAAACCAATTACTGTTAGAGTTTCAAGCCCACCTAAACGGGGACGCAGTGACGGAAGAATGGAAAGAACGTCGCAACTGTTGGATGAGCGAGGTGTCAGCAGCAATTGACGAAAAACATTTAGCAAAATTGCTAGTTGAATTAGAATCCAATTTTCAGCGAGAAGCGGTACAAAGTCTCTGGAAAATGATCCGTGAAAGTTGGGTAGAAGAATGTCATATAGCATCGACGCTAGAAGAAGTATCAAGTCTATTGCTGGAACTGGAAAGCAATACAACTTGGGAAGTAGTGACAGATGAATGGCAGGATAATCGCGAGAAGTGGGTACAAAAGATGTACGATTTTATCGAGTAATAATTCACTTAATTAAAATCCACTTTCATGGTGAATGATGTCCCTCCTGTGCGGTTCATTGTCTCGCTTCCCTCAATTACTTTAAATCCCGATCGCTCGTACAAACTCAGGGCTCGATTCGAGCTTCTGACACTCAGGGATACCGATCGATAAGAGGCTTTTGCTGCTGAGAGCAAACGACTCAGCAACTGCGTTCCTACACCCTGATTTGTATATTCTGGAAGAACGGCGATCGCCAATTCCGGGATAGTATCATCAACCCAGCCAAACCCCTTGTCATCCTCTGTCAACAAACGCAGCCAGGCGGCTCCTACTGGCTGGCTCCCGTTCAATTCGATTGCTGCGAAGCCCAAATCGTTTGCACGTCCCCAATTCTTGACATATTTCGCAATTAAAGGATGATTCACAACCCCTTGCAGCGTTGATTCGCCTTCTTCTGCCATGTGCGCCGCTTCATACAGCATTTTCCAGAGAAAAGGCTCGTCTTCCTGGGTTAGCGGCCGAATAGAATAGTGCAAAATTTTGCCCATAACAACTTTTCCCTGTTGCCCTAATTATTCATCTTTCAGCAAAACCCCATTCAGAAAAATATCTGCGAGTCCTTCAGCCATTTCCTGCATTTCCTGCGGAGAAGCATTCGGCTCCATAATCGTATTTTGACTGAAACCCGCGACTGCAAACATTCCCAAAAATACCTGAGCGACAATCTTCGGATTCATCTGCCGATAAACTCCTTTTTCCATCGCCGTTTCAAAAAAAGCCTCAGCCACATTGCTCATTTTTCCGATGACTTCCAACTGAATTCTGTCGCGCAAATCCGGGTGAAATTGCGCCTCCAAAAAACACACCCGCATCATGTCGCTATTCTCGCGGATATTCAGCATCCGCCGCCGCATCACCTGAGCCACTGCTTTGTAACTGCCCATCTCGCTCAATTCTGTCAGCAAATCCGTCAGCAACTCCACCCATCCTTCCGTCGCCACCTCAATCAAAATCGCTTTTTTATTATCAAAATGCCGAAATAGCGTACCCTCTGCCACCCCCGCCGCCACTGCTAAATCGCGAGTTGTCGTGCCGTCGTATCCGCTGCGGGCAAACAACCGCTGAGCGGCTTGTAAAATCCGCTTCTTGGTTTCTGTTTCAGAAGGAGGAGACTGATTAAAAATTCGCATGGCTTTGCAATCGGTAATTTGCGACTTGGAACTACGGGTTCGGGACTGAAGCGCTAAATAATGTTAAGTTTTAAGTTGTGCGCGGCTTTTATCCCAAACTTAAAACTCCTCGCCGGGCCCCAGACCCTTTTTGAGATTTGCTGTATCAGCCTAACATCTGCGGCGCAACAGATCGCTTATGCCTCCAAAAATCTTTATCCTGAGAAAAGAATCTCTGGCCACCGAGCACAAACATTTTTTTGTTTGACCATCCAAAATCTAAAATCTAAAATCCAAAATCGAATGACCCCGCAGTTCCAAAAACCCCGTGAAGCGAAGCTATCCCGTAGGGAATCGCCCGATCGCCAAACTCGATTCATCGCCTCCCTGCTGGCCGCTGTACTGCTGTGGTGGGGCATTTCTCCCGAAATCGCCCTCGCCCGCCCCAACCCCGCTAGCGGCTCCCAAGCAGTCTCTGTTCAACCGTCGCTCGATCGAGTAATCAGCCAAGTCAGCGAATTTAAGCTCGACAACGGCATGAAATTCATCGTACTCGAAAGGCCCAGAGCCCCCGTAGCATCGTTTCTGATTCACGCCGATGTCGGCGGCGCAAACGAACCCGAAGGTCAAACAGGTGTCGCTCACTATCTCGAACATTTAGCATTCAAAGGCACGCCAAAAATCGGCACTACCGACTACCAAGCCGAAAAGCCGCTGCTAGAAAAACAAGACCAACTCTTCGAGCAAATGCAAGCAGCCAAGGCCAGCGGCAAAACTGAAGAAGTCGCCCAATTAAAAGCAGAATTTGACAAAGTTGAAGCCGAAGCTTCGCAATTTGTCAAGCGCAATGAACTCGGCAAAATAGTGGAACAAGCAGGCGGAGTCGGACTAAATGCCGCTACTTCCACCGACGCCACAATGTATTTTTACAGCCTTCCAGCTAACAAGTTAGAAATGTGGATGTCGCTGGAATCCGAGCGATTTCTAGAACCAGTATTTCGGGAATTTTACAAAGAAAAACAGGTAATTTTAGAAGAGCGCAGGCTGCGAACCGAGAATTCTCCGATCGGGCAAATGGTTGAAGTTTTTGCCAACAAAGCTTTCTCTGCTCATCCCTACCGCCGCCCCGTAATTGGCTACACTGAAGACATTAAAAACCTCAGCCGCAGCGACGTGCAGAAGTTTTTCGAGACTCACTACGTCCCCAGCAAGCTGACTGTGGCGGTGGTAGGAGACGTGAAAGCTTCGGAGGTGAAGCGACTCGCTCAAATTTATTTCGGCCGTTACAAGGCGAAAACAGCGCCTCCAGAATTGCAGATTGTCGAACCTCCCCAAACTCAAACTCAGGAAGTCACGCTGAAATTAAAAACTCAACCTTGGTATTTGGAAGGATACCACAAACCGGCGATGAATCATCCCGACAATGCGATTTATGAAATGATTGGTTCTTTGCTCAGCGATGGCCGCACTTCTCGGCTTTACAAATCTTTGGTAGAACAACAGCAATTGGCGCTCGCGGCTCAAGGTTTCAGCGGTTATCCGGGGGAAAAGTATCCAAATTTGATGTTATTTTACGCTCAAACTGCTCCGGGCCGTACGGTTGATGAAGTAGCTGCAGCTTTGAGCAAGGAAATCGAGCGCCTGAAAACTGAGCCGGTTTCTGCTTTGGAATTGGATCGCGTGAAAACTCAGGCGAGAGCCGATTTGTTGCGATCGCTCGATTCTAATATGGGCATGGCATTTTCGCTGGTGGACTATCAAGTAAACACCGGTTCGTGGCGAAATTTGTTCAAGGAATTGGATGCGATCGCGGCTGTTACTCCCGCTGACATTCAACGTGTCGCTCAGGCAACTTTCCGCCCGGAAAATCGCACGATTGGTAAGCTTTTGCCACTGTAATCAGAAGGTTCGGCAACGAGCACTGTACAAGATGTAACGGATGTAACGGATGTCAGTCCGATGTCCGTCGGAAGAAGCAAGAAGGAAGAAGGAAGAGGGAAGAAACACTCGTTTCCAGGCTCTGCCTGGGAACGCATATGGGCGAGGCTCTGCCTCGAATTGTCAACTTATGAAACATTGGAGAAAGAATGAAAAGGACTAAATTGAGACTGAAAAAAGTAAAGTTATTTCTGCTGTCGCTTTGCTTTTTTACTGTTTCACTGGGCACGTTTAATTTGTTACCTTCCTTTGCAGCGGCACCCAAACACTACGACGAATTAACATTCCCGGCGGTGCCAGAAATTAAATTACCTAAATATACTCGATTCGAGCTAAAAAATGGCATCCGGGTGTATCTGATGGAAGACCGGGAACTCCCGTTAGTCGGGGGAACTGCGCTATTTCGCACTGGCGAGCGCTTTGAACCTGCCGAGAAAATTGGATTGGGAGGATTGACGGGAGAAGTGATGCGAACTGGGGGCACGAGCCGACATACGGCTGATGAACTAAATCAATTGCTAGAACAGCGAGCAGCTTCCGTAGAAACGGGGATTGATGTTAGTTCGGGCAGCGCTAATTTTAGTGCTTTAGCTGAAGATGTGGAACCCGTGTTTGACTTATTTGCGGAAGTGATTCGGGAGCCAATATTTGCTCAGGAAAAGTTAGATTTAGCGAAGAATCAAACTCAAGGTGCGATCGCCCGCCGCAATGACGATCCTGACGATATTACCGGCCGCGAGTTTGAAAAGTTAATTTATGGATCTCGCAGTCCTTACGCGCGCACGGTAGAATACAAAACCCTCGCCAATATTTCCCGCGACGATGTGGTGAGTTTCTACCAGAAATATTTCCATCCCAAGAATATGATTTTGGGTATTTCTGGCGATTTTGATACAGCTAAAATGCGATCGCTCGTCGAGCAAAAATTCGGCAACTGGCAACCGAGTCAAAGTGCAGAAGTGCCTGCACTACCAACCGTATCGCCCGCAAATGGGGGCGGCATATTTTTGGTAAATCAGCCGCAATTAAGTCAAAGTTACGTGCAAATGGGACATTTGGGCGGAATGCTCAGCAGTCCAGATTACGGTGCTTTGGACGTGATGAACGGGGTTCTCAATGGTTTCGGTGGCCGTTTGTTTAATAACGTGCGATCGCGCCAAGGCTTAGCTTATTCAGTATACGCGGCTTGGAGTCCGAGATATGACTATCCGGGGGTGTTTGTCGCTGGAGGCCAAACGCGATCGGACGCAACAGTACCGTTTATCCAGGCAATTCGCGCCGAGATCGATCGTATCCGCACCGAACCAATTACCCCGGCAGAATTAGCTTTTGCTAAAGATTCCACCCTGAATTCTTTCATTTTCAAATTTGAAAATCCCAGTCAAACTTTGTCGCGATTAATGCGCTACGAATACTACGGTTATCCCGAAGATTTCATTTTTCGCTACCGCCGTAGCATCGAAGCAGCAACAATTGCCGACGTGCAGCGCGTAGCTAAGACTTACTTGAAACCGGAGAATTTGGTAACATTAGTAGTGGGAAATAGTGCGGCAATTGAACCGCCGTTATCGAGTTTGGGAACTTCGGTAAAAGTGCAATCTGTTGATATCACAATTCCCCCAGCCACTTAATTTATTTGTGATTAGGACTCGCAGATTCGAGTAAGGACACGGCAATGC
Organism: Microcoleus sp. K5-D4; assembly: GCF_036704575.1. Taxonomy (NCBI): domain Bacteria; kingdom Bacillati; phylum Cyanobacteriota; class Cyanophyceae; order Oscillatoriales; family Microcoleaceae; genus Microcoleus; species Microcoleus sp. K5-D4. The sequence continues at coordinate 16,422 of NZ_JAUBSD010000008.1, read as the reverse complement.
CGTGTCCCTCCTCTTTGGCTCACAATTTTCAACTAAAAATCAATACTCAAAGGCGCTCTCGGAAACGGAATCACATCCCGAATATTCCCCATTCCAGTCATAAACTGCACTAAGCGCTCAAATCCCAAACCAAACCCAGCGTGAGGCACAGTACCGTAGCGGCGCAAATCCAAGTACCACCACAATTCCTCCTTATTCATACCCTGGGCTTCCATGCGCCGCTCCAACACATCCAGCCTTTCTTCCCGCTGCGAACCGCCGATAATTTCCCCAATATTAGGAGCCAAAACATCCATGGCTCGGACGGTTTTCTCGTCCTCATTTAAACGCATATAAAATGCTTTAATCCCGACGGGATAATCGCTGACAATCGTCGGCTTTTTAAACAAGTCCTCAGCCAAATAACGCTCGTGTTCCGACTGCAAATCTAAACCCCAACTCACTGGAAAATCAAACTTTTTGTCGGCTTTTTCCAAAAGTGCGATCGCCTCTGTATAAGTAATCCGCTCGAACTGATTATTAATGATATTTTCAGCAGTAGCCAAAACCGTTTTGTCAATGCGTTCGTTGAAAAACTCCATATCTTCGGGGCAATGCTCCAAAACGTATTTAAAAATGTACTTTAAAAACGCCTCAGCCAAATCCATATCTCCCTGCAAATCGCAGAAAGCCATTTCCGGTTCAATCATCCAAAACTCAGCTAAATGTCGCGAAGTATTAGAATTTTCGGCTCGGAAAGTCGGACCAAAAGTGTAAACATTTCCGAAAGCCATCGCCATAACTTCCGCTTCCAACTGGCCGCTAACTGTTAAATAGGCGCGCTTTCCAAAAAAGTCTTTAGCATAATCAACCTCTTGCGAATCAGTGCGCGGCACATTCTTTAAATCAAAGTTGGTAACGGCGAACATTTCCCCCGCACCTTCGCAGTCGCTAGCAGCAATAATCGGAGTGTGAACCCACAAAAAACCGCGTTCTTGAAAAAATTGGTGTACCGCCGCCGAACAAGCATTGCGGACTCGAAAGACAGCACCGTGGGTGTTTGTGCGCGGCCGCAAATGCGCGATTGTCCGCAAAAATTCAAAGGAATGCCGCTTTTTTTGCAGCGGATAAGTTTGCGGGTCTGCATCGCCGTAAACTTGTACTTGTGAGGCTTTCAACTCTATTCGCTGTCCCTTCGCCGGAGATGCTACCAGCACTCCCGACACTTCTAAAGATGCACCTGTATTCAGTTGTTTCAGTACATTTTCAAAGTCTGGCAAATCGGAATTGATGACTACTTGCAAGTTAGCCATGGCCGAACCATCGTTGACTTCGACAAAGGCAAATTCTTTCAATTCGCGTTTGGTACGAACCCAACCTTGAACAGTTACAGTTTCGTCGGGTTCACCTGCGCGCAAAATTGCTGCAATTCGTTGATTTGTCATATCCACTCCTGTTTATTTAATATTTATTTTGCACCATCTTTCTCTCTTTTCTCTTCCTCTGCGTCCTCTGCGCCCTCTGCGGTAAATAAAAAAATCAAAAATCCCCACATTGTTCAACCTGCATAGGATTTCAAAATCCAACCGATCAAAATACCGAGTCCCCCAAAGCGAACTGCTTGCCAAAAAGGTTGTTTTATGCTTCCCCAAGAAAACAGGCTGCTTTCTAAATTCAACTCGATAGTTTCCAATTCTTGCTCAATTTCCCGCAATTCTTTTTTGAGTTGCGGCAATGGATTTCGGCGTCCCGACTGGCGGATTTCTTCGCGCCGATGGCCGAGTTCGACTTGGCGCTGTCGATCGACCTGAATTTGAGTGTACCGTTCTTTGAGTGCTGCGAGCGATCGCTCAACTGCTGCGATCGCTTGAACAAACTCACTTTCTTGCTCTTCCGGATTTAACTCTGACGGCTGTTGAGGCATTTCGATCTGCAAACCTGACAATAATAATAAAAAAAACCGATTTCCAATTAAGTTGTTATTATATGCAGTATATTTTTTAAATTCAGAAACGGCAGCCAAATCCGTATAATTGCCAATTATGCTTGAAACTACACAAACAACCCAAACTGTCAACCTCAACGAGCTGAGCACGGTAGAACTAGCCCAAGCTCTAGCCGCGCGCCTCGCCATCCACGAAAAAGATTGGCACCGCCTCAAAGCCAACCGTTCGGCGCGGGCCTGCGAGCAAGCTGCGGCCGCTTTGGTGTTTTTGCTTAAAAAACAGCCTGAAGAAGCTCTCCCGCGCTTAAACCAAGCAGCAGGATGGCTGGATCGATCGATATCTGCTCCTCCCTGTCCCACCCACGGCAAATAATTAGATTGCTCCGTTGTTCGTAACGCTGGGCGGTTTAGAGTTTGAAGTTTTGACTTGATTAGTCGCTCAAAACTTAGACAATCGCGCCGCTCGATCGAGCAGCGCGATTGTGAGTTCAAAAGATTTATACTTTTTTAACTCAAAACTCACATTTTGCATTATGATCAGCTATCAATAGCCAGAGCGTTCAAATTCTCACTGCAAACTTCAGTCCGGAAACGAAAAAATTTCCAGGTCTAGCTGAGGTGAAAACTGCTGCTTTCATAGCGGTGCTAGCGCAAGCGAGGCAGTCGGTAGCGACTGGGAAGTTCTTTGCACAGCCGTAACTCTGTACCTTGAGAATTCCACTCTACCCGATCGAATATTTGGTAAAGAATAAACAACCCCCTACCGCATTCCTGTTCCACATGGGGTAGTCCAGAGTCATCTGCAACATCCTCTGCTAGGAGACTGTCGCAATCATCGGTATAAAGGTTGCAACTGCAAGGAGCCTTAAAGCCAGAACCTTCATCCGATATCACCCACCAATATTGGTTTTGGACGATCGAAAAACGGACTCCAACAGTTTTACCGGGGTCTAATTTGTTTCCATGCTTAGCAGCATTTACCAAAGCTTCTTGAAGCCCCAACCGCAATTCCGCTTGCCAGTGATCCGGAAGCTCTGCTAGGAGCAGATCCAAAATAGGACAAAGGTATAGGGTAGAAGCGAAGCTAATCGTAATCCAATTGCGTCCGACGGGACGAGGTGAAATAGCAATCACTCAGAAAACTCCCTAACTTTCAGGTGGATAAAGTTCACACCCTGCATAGTTGGCTCCCTAGTATTCAAAATGCTAATTAATTGAGCGGCGCAGCTCTACTTCTATCTTAGAGTATCAAAGCAATTAAGAACAGCAAACAACGTCACAAAATATTCAGCGATTCTGAGAAACTTCTGCAGAGAACCATCAGTAATTTTACTTATAAGTTCTCCTAGCAGCGAAATTTTTGAGGTTGACTTTTGCCAACTAGCAACGCTGAGGCTAGCTGCATCCGCGAAGCCGTCAACACCTCTTGAATAAACGATCCCCACCTTGAAAAGCTCGTAAATAACTATAAAAAAGTCGATCCCTTGACCCTCGCCCATCAGATTCGACCCTCGCAGCCCCTGGGCAAGCGCCATTGCCCAGAACTTGCTCAGGCCGCCAAACAGCAAAATCATCATACCTAGGTATGTTGCAGCCAAAACCCGATTTATTTTCCTAAATGCGATCGGGCAAAACATCTCCCCTTGCTGCGACCCTCACAAAATCAATATTCGTTACAAAACTTATTAATCCTGAGTGCGGAAGATCGCCAGATCCCAACTCGCTCACATTGACGAATCCTTTGCTAGCGGAAGCCCGGCGCGGATGCCAAACTTTATAAATCTGAGCGTCGCGATACAATAGTTAAAGTAAATAATTATTTCTTTACATCATGCAAACAACCCCAGCCATCACCACAGCCCCCATAGCCGGCACTTACTGGCAGTGGCGGGGGCATTCAGTATACTACGTTCGATCCAGCGATCGGCATCCAGAACGCCCTCCCCTGCTGTTAATTCACGGTTTTGGAGCCTCCACAGACCACTGGCGCAAAAATATCAGCGGGCTGAGCAAAGACTTTGAAGTGTGGGCGATCGACCTGATCGGATTTGGGCGATCGGCAAAACCCGAATTACAGTACAGCGGCGACCTCTGGCGCGACCAACTCCACGACTTTATCACTAACATCATCGGCCGACCCGCCGTACTAGCGGGCAACTCCCTCGGAGGTTACGCCGCCTTGTGTGTAGCAGCCCAGCGCCCCGAATCAGCAGCCGGACTCATATTAATCAACAGCGCCGGCCCCTTCAGCGAACCGCAGCCCGCACCCGAAGCCCCGCCATTGCAAAAAGCCATATCAGCAGTAGCTAAAACTTTATTTCAGCAAGATTGGGCAAGTTTTCTGCTGTTCCAGTACGTGCGCCAGCGATCGACAATTCGGAAAACCCTAGAAAAAGTTTATCTCGACCAAAGCGCCGTCACAGACCAATTAGTAGAAGAAATTTACCTTCCCTCCTGCGATCCCGGTGCCCCCAAAGTATTCGCTTCCGTATTCCGAACACCCCAAGGCGAAAAAATTGACGTATTACTTAGTCAATTAACCTGCCCGTTGCTAATGCTTTGGGGAGAAGGCGATCCGTGGATGAATTCCACAGACAGAAGCGCTAAATTTCGCAAACACTATCCGCAGTTAACAGAACACTTTATCAAAGCTGGTCACTGTCCCCACGACGAAGTACCAGAACAGATAAACGAACTGATTCGCGCATGGATAATTGACCAATAGTCGATCGGCACATAGATAATTTTCCCACGGCCCTCTCCTCCCTCGGAGAGGGAGAAAATTATCAGATTTGCAGTAAAATTTTATGTATTGTGCCAACACAAACGCGGTTAATTTCTCTCATATATTCTGAGGAGACGGAAACAATGACCCGCAAAAAGACTCGTCGCAATTTTATATTGAGCAGTATAGCTGTTGCCAGCGGCATTGCAGGTGCTAAGGCGATCGAACAGCAGGATCTGGAAATCGCAGCCGCACCCAATAACCAGGTAGCCACCACAATAAAAATGCCAGAACGACTGTTAGGCAACACCGGCGTGAAAGTGCCGATTTTCGGTTTGGGGGGAGGCGGACAAACACCGCTGTCGCAGGCGGGAAGAGAAGCAGAAGCGGCGGTACAAATTGAACGTGCGATCGAACTAGGCATTCGCTATTTTGACACGGCGGCCGAGTACGGGCCCAGCGAAGAAAACTTAGGCAAAGTTTTGCCACCATATCGAGATCGGCTATTCCTAGCCACAAAAACCGCCGCCAGAGACAGAGATGGCGCCTGGAGAGAGTTAGAGCAATCGCTCAAAAGATTGAAAACCGATCGGCTCGACTTGTGGCAACTCCACCACGTCTCATTCCAAACAGAATTAGACCAAATTTTCAGTGCCAAAGGAGCAATAAAGGCGATCGAAGAAGCCAAAGAGCAAAAAATAATTCGTTTTTCCGGCATCACCGGACACCACGAACCTGCTATCATTGTGGCCGGCTTGGAGCGCTATCCTTTCGACACAACATTAATCTCCCTCAACGCCGCCGAAAAACATCACCCGCGCTCCTTTGTTACCAGCGCTTTACCAATTGCCAAAGCCAAAAATATCGGCGTCATAGCCATGAAAGTACCAGCTTATGGCAAATTATTTCAGAACGGTGTTTTAGATGGAATGCACCAAGCAATGGGCTACACGCTTTCACTTCCCGGCGTGCACTGCTGCATCATCGCCGCCGACTCAGTAAAGCAATTAGAAGAAAACTTCAAAGTCGCCCAAGCATTCAAACCCCTGAACCAAACAGAAATGGCAGCACTTGAAAAACGCACCGCTGCGGCTTGGCAAGAAAATACATTTTTCAGACAGTGGACTTAAAATACCAACTCCAAAATCTCCTTTTTCCTGTGTGTTCGTTTTGGTGTATTTATTGTGTCGCGGGCGAGACGCCCGCGATCTCAAATCCACGCTTCATCGGAATTATTCATCTCTCTTATCTCCCTCTGTGTTCTCTGCGTTCTCTGTGGTTAAATCCTTCCGATCCAACCGGAAACGATATGAATCATAGTTTTGTATGAAAACTCAAGTCCTCACTACGAACCTACAACGTTTATGTTACCAAACTTAATATCATCTGCGGTGAAAATACCTCCAATCACAAAACAAGGCGATCGCACCAGGTCGCCTTGTTTATTATCATAAAAAATGCACGTTGTCAACAGCCAAAAGCTACTTTTTTTTCCGTTTAGCCTTATCTAACCGCCTGCGATCGCGCCACTCAACAGAAGTCAAATAAGCGACCCCGCCAGTCACCGTCACCAGCAGTACAAAGGCCACTAAAACGAGAAAATTAGCAATCGAAAATTCCACAACCCCTCTTCCTCTGATGTTACATTGTCTACTTTCGATTTTAGATGAAAAATGTTAACAATTAACAGTTGAATATAGACGGCTAACTGTTAACTGTTAACACTCGATTCAAACTGCTGGCAAATCTTCCAAAATAGTAAACCTCACATGATTAATTGCCAGACTCCCCACGGAAACATCCTCCTTGTTCAAAGGAAGACCGCCGCTCGTGAGACTTTGAAACCGAATTCCCTTGCCAATTTCTACGTGATACCAAGCCAAACCCATAAAAAATCGCAAAGGATAAGGGCCTCTGTCTTGAATATCATCAGGATTAGATTCCATCGGCACCCAGCCAAAACCCGGAATGTAAAATTCCAGCCAAACGTGATTGAAATCCGGCTCCAGCGACACACCTTTTCTGTCAGCAAAAGCCGGACACTTGTAGCGCCCGATCGTGCGGCAAGCAATCCCGTTCAACCTTGCCAAAGCCAACAACAACCCCACGTACTCGCCGCAAGAACCGATGCCGCGGCGTAATACAATATCGGGAGTGTCAATGTGAGGCCTAATCCCGTAAGAAAGTTGGTCGTAAACAAAATTGCGAATGCTCAGTAACTGCCTCAGAATATTAGTTTCCGAGCCAATGGCAGCCACAGCAGCCGATCGCACAATCTCCGTATCCATAGCCAAATTGTCATTATCCACCAAATACTTAGCTGCAAACTCCGGCGACAGCTTAGGAATCTTTTCGACATCCCTAGGTGACAACTGATACTTAATCGATCGAACTTCTAACAATGCCTTCCAGCCAAAAATCCGGCGTTCCCCAGGGCGCAGTCGATCGAACTTAAACACCGCCACCCGTTCCCCTTCCTGAATTTCCTCAGTAAAAGGCATTCCGATAGGCGTAACACTCCTTACCTTTTGCCGATGAGTTTCCGAAGGCAAAGCAATCCGCCACTCCAAATTTTCGATTTCTACCTCATCGAGAGGAGACAGTTCCTCCACATAAGACATTTCCATCAAAAAACCGTTTGACAGAGCGTAGCGCTCGGCTTCATTGTAGTGAAAAGACAAAGGCTGAATAAAAGTGCGATCGCGCTTCGTCAACTGAAAAGGATCTTCCGAATTCGGGTCATCTCGGATGTAAAGTTCATCCCCGGCATAAGCCACGTACAGAACCTCCTCTCCCGTTTCGGAATCCTTGTGAAAAGCCAAACCAGAAGGCGACTCAAAGGGAGTCAAAACGCTAAATTTAATCTCCCCAGTTGCCCGTTCCAAACAGTAAACAGTTTGCTCAGTCTTGTCGCAAACCCAAATTTCCTCATCCCGGACTGTGATATTTTCCACCCCTATACCGGGAGCGTAAAACCGAGTAATTTCCCGACCAGTTTTCAGGTCAAAAACCAGAATCGAGTTTAATCTCTGGCAAGTCGCATAAAGCGTAGATTTCCACACAGCAATCCCGTCAGCAGGATAAGAAAGTGAAACAAAATGTTCTGGTTTAAGTTCAGCGATCGCTCCGTCCCGAACTGCGCCCCGACAGCAACAAATATCCTCATCCCGCGCAAACCAGAGAGTATCTTCCGAAATAGCCAGCCCGGTTGCGCCCGCAAACTTAGCCGTTTGATAAGGATTCAAAACAGTAGTGTTGTCACTTTCTCGATCGATCTCCAATAGCAGCCCTTCGGCGCGATCGACAGCGAACAACCTATTTCCTAAAAAAGCAATGCCGTGCAGTGCCAAGACTCCGATGGGTCTTACCATCCGCAGCCCCGAAGGCTGTTTGTCCGAGAGAACAGGTGAATCGAGATTCATGCTAAATTTCTTGCCGCTATTGTACAGAAAACCTGATTTTTGACTTGTAGCCGATCGCTTGAGGTTCACCAGAAAAATTGCCGAGTTTCCTGATATCCAGGATTGACGCATCAACCGGGTGTTTTTACGAAAAGGCGCCTTGTATCCTCTTGCTAGAGTTAAAAGAACCCGAATATGAGTCTTTGTCAAAGTTGGGTTTAACAAGCTCAACCCAACCTGCTGCCGTGAATGGAAGTAAGTATAACTACTAAGCTACCACTGACAAAGGCGACACAGAATTCTATGTTGAGCACAGCGACCAAAATAATCGTATCTGCCTAAAGATATAAATTAAGTACAACAGATTACTATATCCATCAAAACCTTGGATAGAATAAAACCGTGCGATAAAGTTCCTAGGTTCATCAAAAGGCAGGTTCGTCATGGCTTTGAAGTCTGCTCTAAATATCGGTGCTCTTTCATTAATTCTGTCTTTAGAGGCAGTTGCCGCCGGTAGTGTTTTAATACCAGCAGAGGCTCTCAACAGCCCCGCAAACATTGTCAAGCGCCCCTCACCACGGCAGCTACCCCTCAACTGGCAAACAGTTCAACCCCCTGAAACCAGCGGAAGCAGACCGAACATTCAGCCAACGGGTTCCACGTGGAATAGCTTTCAACCGCCGGAGGACGGAGTACCCGGAAGGCGGGAAGGGGGAGGAACCCGCGGCTTAGAATGCCCCACGGCCACAACTACCTTAACTGCCTTGATTCCCCAATCAACTATGGGGCAAACCATATCAGCAAAGCCAACTTTTTTCTACTACCTTCCTGTAGCCCTCGACAAAACAGTTCAGTTTGAGTTAGCAGACGAAAGGGACAAAACACTATACAAAAAAAGTTTTCGCATGGTAACTAGCCGTGCAGGTGTAGTTAGCGTCAGCCTCGCCTCCGACGACAACTCGCCAGCGCTGGAAGTTGGCAAAAACTATCAATGGTACTTTACTATCAAATGCAACCCAAAAAATACAAGAGATGATGTTCTCGTTTCCGGGTGGATCAACCGCACCGCACTCGCCCCAACCGTGCAAACAGAGTTGGATCGATCGCCCGATCGCACCAAGCTCAGTATCTTCGCCCAACAACGTCTTTGGTACGAGTACCTGGCAACTCTAGCTCAATTGCGTATCGAGTCTCCCAGCGATGCCAGTTTAGCGATCAAGTGGTCAGCACTCTTGAACTCAGTCGAACTCGGCAAAATAGCCCAAGAACCCTTAGTCGCAAGTGAGTTAATGCCTATCACAAGAAAATAATTAAACACCAGTTTCAAAAAAGAATGCAACGGTAGGCAAGCCCCAAACGGTGATTGCCATCAGTCAGTCGATTTTAGATTTTAGATTTTAGATTTTAGATTTACTTGCTGCATTGAATCTGGGATGAGGAACAGGAGTCTAAAATTTTATGATCTACACTGATGAGCGTTCGGGGCACGGTATCCGTTTTTGGGCGAGTCATTGCCAAATCTCGAATCTCAAATGGTATGACTGGTGCAGCAAGTACGAAAAACTCGGTTTCGAGCGCGGTATTTGGCAGGGCCACAGATGATTTTTGGCTGTTGCGGGTTGTTTGGTCGATCGTCCTAAATCAATTAAAATTTGTGTACTGATCAGCAAGCAGTTCGGACTGCTGGCATCTTGAAAGCCGGACTGTGGAAATTTTGATGGTCAAATTTCGTCTAATACTAAATGATAAACTGGCATAGTCAAGCAGCCGACAAACTTATTTTAGAGAAATTATTAATTATGCGCCCGAATGCAAATATTGCACTATTTCGGTTGGGGATTTCACTTCTAACTTCGCTCCCGATGGTTTGCTTTTACGCCAATAAAGCTATATCCCAAACAAACGATATTTCTCTGTTGCCCGTCGCCGCTGACAACTCAGCAGATACGGGCAATCAAGTATTAGCACTGCAAAAACTGGAAATCAAGCAGGATGAAACAGCAACAAACTTAAATCAGCTTCCCGATTCGATCGAGAGCAACCCTGAACCAGAAACACAATCGAACCCCCCCGAGAACAGCCAAGATGCCTGTTCCACAATCGATGGAACTGGTTGTGGTGGGGGCATCTTGCCCGAACAAACAAATCTGGTTGACAGCGATCCCCAATGTCAGAACCAGCTACATTGCAATCATGTTTTAGCCCAGAACCCGCAGACGCCACCGGGAAACCTCCCGCCCGACTTAAACCGCGATCAACTACCAGATCGGCTGTTACCGTCGCCACCGACTCAGCCAGATCCAAATCGCGATCGATTTCTGCAACCGGCCCCGCAGCCTTCCCCAGAACCTCCCCAAGTACCACCCACAGTAACGCCGCCGTCCCCGTCGCCAGTTCCCTCAACGCTGCCGAATACACCAATTGAGGTGCAGAAAATTCAAGTAGTTGGCAGCACAATTTTAAGCCAAGATGAAATTAATGCCTTAGTCAACCCCTTAGAAGGCCGTTCTACCACCCTAGAACAGCTCAAACAAATCGCCGACAAAATTACCGAAATTTACCTCAATCGTGGCTACATCACTTCGAGAGCAGTCTTGCCGCCCCAAACTATCACAGCAGGGGTAGTCCAAATTCAAGTGATTGAAGGCAAGCTAGCCAAAATTGAGGTAGAAGGAACTAAAAGATTGAATCCAAATTACATCCGCAGCCGGATTCGACTCGGTGCCGGAATGCCTTTAAGCACAGCTTCATTAGAAGACCAACTCCGGCTGCTGCGAGTCGATCCTTTATTTGACAATGTAGAAGCCAGTCTGCGGGCTGGGGATAATGAAGGCGAGAGCATTCTGATCGTCCGAGTCTCGGAAGCTAATCCGTTTCAACCTACTTTCAGCATTGACAATTACTCGCCTCCCAGTGTCGGTTCCGAAAGATTGGGAGTTAGTTTGCGGCACCGCAATATAACAGGAAATGGCGACGAACTGGCAGGGGCTTATTATCGATCGCTCGGCGATTCAGACGTGTTTGATTTCAGCTATCGCGTGCCGCTAAATGCGATGAACGGCACTTTGCAATTGAGGGCGGCGCCGAATCGCAACAGTATCGTACAACCACCTTTTAACCGTGCTGACATTTCGGGAAAATCGCATTTATTTGAAATTAGTTACCGCCAGCCGTTGCGGAGAACGCCGATCGAAGAATTTGCGTTGTCTGCCGGTTTTACTTATCAGACAGGCAGAACTTTTGTCGCCGGCGAACCGGTTCCTTTTGGCATCGGCCCGGACTCCAATGGTGTCACCACTACGAGTGCAATTAAGCTGGGACAGGACTACATTCGCCGCGACCCGCAGGGTGCTTGGGCCGTGCGATCGCAATTTACGATCGGCACTAGCTTGTTTGATGCTACTCAAAACGAAGGTTCCGATCCCGACGGACAATTTTTGAGTTGGCTGGGTCAAGTGCAGCGAGTACAGCGATTGAATGACAAACATTTATTAATTTTGCAGGCAGACTTGCAGTTGTCAGCTAATAGTTTGTTGCCTTCGCAGCAATTTGTAATTGGCGGCGGGCAATCTTTGCGCGGCTACCGCCAAAATGTCCGTTCTGGCGATAACGGCTTCCGAGTTTCCATCGAAGATCGGATTACTTTGCAGCGCGATGCTTCGGGAAATCCCAAACTTCAATTGGCTCCATTTTTGGATGCAGGTACTGTATGGAACGTGGCGAACAATCCTAATACATTAACCAATCAGACCTTTTTAGCTGGTGTGGGTTTGGGGGTAATCTGGGAACCGATACAGCGGGTGAACTTGCGCGTAGATTACGCTTTTCCTTTGGTGAGAATTAGCGATAAAGGCGACAATCTGCAAGATAAGGGAATTTACTTCAACATAATTTATACGCCCTAAAGGGAGTTACTGATATCTGGCAGCATTGTCAGCAACAGGCAAGATGCCTGTTCCACAAAATATAAATTTTCTTGTGGAACAGGCATCTTGCCTGTTCCTAAAAGGCTAATTGAGAATGGTGCAACATATGAGGACTTAGGCACTCGCGGTGTCCTGACTGGGGGTAATATTAATTCCCACGCTACCGGAGTTGGTATTACACCCAGGTAGCAGTCCCTTGAGAAAAATCAGCTCGCTTTACACACCACACTCAGCCTGTCAAAAGATAATAACATCGACGAGCCAACGCCCCGCCGCCGATTCAAGTTACATCTCTTAACGTCTTTGCCTCATCCTTGACGCAGCCAATGACAGACAAAGATTATGAAAAATGATAGAGTTTGTCCTTAACATAAATAATTTTTTCTGACAACTAACCCCCAGCCCATCTTACTTTTGATGACCTCGGTAAAAAAAAGAGCCAACGCTAAGCAGATTTGCCTATCCAAAAAACTATAGCTTTTGGCTTTTAGGGATTCGCTAGAGACAGGTTTAGTTGACCCCCCTCTCCCAATTCTTAACTCTTCCAAAAAACAATTATGCTGCCAGATAAATACGGAAAAGTGCATCGCTGTCTCCCTCTGGTGATGGGAGTTGTATTCGCTACTACCTACAGCATCCCCATCAGCGGCCAACCCAGGATTGCCACACCATCCCAGTCACCGACAACGGGAAAACCAAGCGCATCAGGAACGCAGCAACCCGTGCAAGCATTTGGCGGGCAACTCGCCATGTTTGTGGGGCATGAGGAGATGGTCATGAGTGCAGTATTTAGCCCCGATGGTCCGCAAATCCTCACTGCTAGTCGAGATCAAACCGCCCGCTTGTGGGATATCAAAGGTAATCTCCTGAGTGTGTTCCCAGGGTATGAGGATGATGTCACCAGTGCCGTATTTAGTCCCGATCGCAGAAAAATTCTCATCACCACTGAGGATCTAACCGCCCGCCTGTGGGATACTTCTGGCAATCTGCTAACCGAGTTCCGGGCGTTTGACGATCAGTCTACTATTGGAAATAGAAGTAGCACTAGAAGTGCCGTATTTAGCCCCGATGGTAGCCAAATCCTCACCGTTAGTATGCTTGCGGATAAAGCCGGCAGGTGGGGTAAAGTCCGTTTGTGGGATACCAAAGGCAATCTCAAAGCAGAGTTCCAGGTCAGAAGAGGCTCACAAAGCTGGGTAAAAGCCGTATTTAGCCCCGATGGTCGCCAAATCCTCACCACTGGTTGGGATGAGCCCGCCCGGTTATGGGATATCAAAGGCAATCTTCTCAAAGAATTCCAAGCGCATAGGCAGCCTGTCCTCAGTGCAGAATTTAGTCCCGATGGCCGGCAAATCCTCACCGCCAGCCAGGATAAAACTGCCCGCCTGTGGGATACCAACGGTAATCTCCTAACCGAGTTCCAGGGGCATGAAAATCATGTCGAAAGTGCAATATTTAGCCCCGATGGTAGCCAAATCCTTACCATTAGTTCGGCTCAAACTGCCCGCATTTGGGATACCAAAGGTAATCTCTTGACTGTGTTTGGGAAGCATGGAGATTCCCACTGGAGTTCTGTCTCGATTGCAACAGGATTTAGCCCGGATGGTCGCCAAATCCTTACCATTAGTTGGGATGGAACCCCTCAAATTTGGGATACCAAAGGCAATCTGCTAACCGAGTTGCGGGGGCATAACAATGGCGTGAGGGCAGTATTTAGTCCCGATGGCCGGCAAATCCTCACCTTCAGTGGAGGTGAAATCGCCCGCCTGTGGGACGTGTCAGCCGCGATTGCTGCCCAATCCGAGCAAATAGCTGCCAAAGAAACCTTTCAGGAAGGCGTGTCTAAAAATAACGCTCAACTGGCAATATTCCGAGGACACAATAGTTCTCTCACCAGTGCCGTATTTAGTCCCGATGGCCGGCAAATCCTCACCGCTAGTCGAGATAAAGTCCGTCTATGGGATACTAAGAGTAATCTCTTGGCTGAGTTACAGGAACATGATGCCAGTGCAATATTTAGCCCCGATGGTCGTCAAATCCTCACCATTAGTTTTGGTAGTATTGATGCGAATGATAGCACTACCCGTTTGTGGGATACCCAAGGCAATCTCCTGGCACAGTTGCAAGGGAGTAAGTCTCTAGTAATCTACAGTGCAAAATTTAGCCCCGATGGTCGCCATATTCTCACAGCTAGTTTTTATGGTGGGGGTGGTGATGATACCGCCCGCCTGTGGGATCTTAAAGGTAATCTCAAGGCTGAGTTGCAACCACCTGAGAAAGTATGGGGGGGCATAGCCACAAGTGCGGTATTTAGTCCTGATGGCAGCCAAATCCTTACTGCTAGTAACGATAAAACAGCCCGCCTGTGGGATCTCAAAGGTAATCTCCTGGTAGAGTTTCGGGGGCATGAGAAGGGGGTCAGAAGTGCACTATTTAGCCCCGATGGTAGTCAAATCCTCACTGCCAGTGATGATGAAACCGCCCGCCTGTGGGATCTCAAAGGGACTCTCTTGGCAGAGTTTCGGGGGCATAGAGAGAGAGTCACAACAGCCGTATTTAGCCCGGATGGGAGTCAAATCCTCACGGTTAGTTTAGATAAAACCGCCCGTCTGTGGGATACCAAAGGCAATCTCTTGGTCACAGTTCAGGAGCATGAAAGATATCTCCACAGTGCTGTTTTTAGTCCCGATGGTAGCCAAATTCTCACTGCCTGTATTGAGGCTCCAAATGGAACTGACCCAATCGCCCGAATCTGGGATACCAAAGGCAATCTCCTGGCTGTGTTCCGAGGGCATGAAAGAGGTATCAGAAGTGCCGTATTTAGCCCGGATGGTAGTCAAATCCTCACCGCTAGTTCTGATGGCACCGCCCGTCTGTGGGATGTATCAGTAGCAATTGCTGCCCAAGCCCAGCAAATGGCAGCGCTGCAAACTTTTCGGGAAAGCGTATCTAAAAATAACGCTCAACTGGCAGAGTTACGGGACGAGAAGTATCGAGTCAGGCGTGCAGTCTTTAGCCCGGATGGTCGCCAAATTCTTACCGCCACCGATAAAACCGTCCGCTTGTGGGATACCAAAGGCAATATCCTCAACGAGTTTCAAGTCCCTAAAAAAAGTGTATCCAAACCAGTATTTAGCCCCGATGGTCGCCATATCCTTACAATTAGTGATGAAACCGCCCACTTGTGGGATACCAAAGGTAATATCCTCACCGAGTTCCAGGGACACAAGCATGATGTTGAAAGTGCAGTATTTAGCCCGGACGGTCGTCAAATCCTCACCGCTAGTATGGATGAAACCGCCCGTCTGTGGGATACCAAAGGTAATCTCTTGGCTATATTCCAAGGACATGAGATTGATGTCAACAGTGCAGTCTTTAGTCCCGATGGCAGCCAAATCCTCACCGCCAGTTTAGATAAAACCGCCCGTCTGTGGGATACCAAAGGCAATCTCCTGGCTGTGTTCCGAGGGCATGAGAACAGTGTCGAAAGTGCAATCTTTACCCCAGATGGTCGCCAAATTCTCACTCTAGGCATTGATTTCCACGGAAATGCCCGCCTGTGGGATACCAAAGGCAATCTCCTAGCAGAGTTTCGGGGGCAGAAGGATGTATATAAAGGTTCCAGTCATGATGAGAGTGCAGTATTTAGCCCCGATGGTAGTCAAATCCTGATCACCAGTAACGATAGACTTTCCCGCCTGTGGGATATTTCTGGCAATCTCCTAGCAGTATTGCGAGATCATGACAATTCTGTCAACAGCGCAGTATTTAGTCCCGACGGTCGCCAAATCCTCACCACCAGTGAGGATCAAACCGCCCGTCTGTGGGATGCCAAAGGCAATCTTCTAGCGATATTTCGAGGACATGAGGATGGGGTCAACCATGCAGAATTTAGCCCCGATGGGCGGCAAATCCTCACAGCCAGTCAGGATAGAACTGCCCGTGTCTGGGATATTGCTACCGGCATCAAAGTTTCTGCGGCTGAAGTAGCATTTATCAAAGGAACTCAACTTTCTAGCCAAAGCACTGTGGAATCTAAACAACTTGCACTGGCAAAGTTAGAAGAAGCTCTCGCACTCTATCGTGCAGATAGAAACTACGGCCAAGCCACACGCACTCTCCTTTCAATGGGTAAAATTTACGCCCATTTCGGACAATTTCAATCTGCCCTAGACTCCTACAATCAAGCATTACCCTTATCAAAACAAGCAGGGGCAAACGCTGAAGAAGCCGCTATTATTAACAGTTTTGGTCAACTATACACCGATTTAGCTGACCCGAAAAGCGCCCTGGATTACTATAACCAAGCTTTGCCCTTATTCTATCAATTAAATGACCAAACGGCAGTCGCCAACACCCTCAACAACATTAGACCTCTTGCAAAATAATTTTATGCTATAATGAAGGGTTTGGCTGAAGTGGAGCAGATTGCAGGTTATAGCTAAT
>NZ_JAUBSD010000007.1:80661-109392 GCF_036704575.1 Microcoleus sp. K5-D4 | reverse complement strand
TAGCTGGTATTTATAATTATGAACTTTCTTTGAAGACAAATTAGCCATCGCCTGAGACTTTCGCAAGAGGTCTAATACACAAGATTGCAAAAGTCCTTTTAATCACATTTTCGGACGGGTTCTCCGGTCCATCATAGCTATTTTTGCAAGAGGTCTAATGACTAATGACTAATAAGTAGTGTCAGCTAAAAACTGTCCACTATCAACGGTTCACTGTCAAGTATTAAGTATCAAGTATAAATGACTTATAACTCACCACTCAAAAATAAATCTTTTGCTTTTGCCATTAGAACGGTAAACCTATATAAATACTTGTCTATAAATAAAAAAGAATATGTATTGTCAAAACAACTACTACGATCGGGAACAGCTATCGGTGCATTAGTTAGAGAATCAGAACAAGCCGAAAGCAAAACCGATTTTATTCATAAACTAGCGATAGCCCTCAAAGAAGCCAACGAAACAGAATACTGGATATTGCTACTTCGAGAAACCGATTATCTCACCCCAAAAGAAAGTGAATCAATGTTAAACGACCTAAAAGAACTCCTAAAACTACTAACCAGCATCATCAAAACAACCAAACAAAAACTCAATGACAGTTGACAGTGAACAGAAGCACAGTGGATCTTTACCGAACAATCTCCAGGCCTGTGAATTATCAACTGTCCACTGTCAACTGTCCACTGTCAACTGTCAACTATCAACTGTCCGCAGACATCATGCAAAAATGCAATCGGGAGTATTCGACAATTGCATAAACATCCATTTTTTGTATATATAAGTACAAAAATTTACAATAAAGTCTTATATTAATAAACCCAACGACTGATAAACGGGATAAAAGAGATTCTAATGACAGCCAAAAAAAACCTCATTGTAATCGGCAATGGCATGGTAGGTCACAAGTTCCTAGAGTTAATGGTCAGCTCGGATGCTGCCAAAAACTGGAATTTAATTACTTTTTGTGAAGAACCGCGCGTTGCTTACGATCGCGTAAACCTCAGCGGATTTTTCTCTGGCAAAACAGCGGGAGATTTGTCTCTAGTTGCACCTGGATTTTATCACGAAAACGGCATCCAAATTCATATCGGCGACAAAGCAATAGCCATCAATCGCGAACAAAAAACAGTCTCTTCAGCCAATGGTTTAGAAGTTCCCTACGACAAAATTGTTCTGGCCACCGGTTCCTATCCATTTGTGCCATCAATTAAAGGCAAAGACGCTACAGGAACTTTTGTTTACCGGACAATTGACGACCTGGAGGCGATGTCAGATTACGCTAAAAATTGCCGAATTGGTGTAGTAATTGGCGGCGGCTTGTTAGGTCTAGAGTGTGCTAACGCTCTGCAAAATATGGGTCTAAAAACTCACGTTGTTGAGTTTGCGTCGCGGCTGATGCCCGTGCAAGTTGACGAAATTGGCGGGGCAATTCTCCGCAGCAAAATAGAAGAGTTGGGGGTTTCGGTTCACACCAGCAAATCAACCACAGAAATTGTCAGCGAAGATGGCAAAGTTACTAAAATGCTGTTTGCTGACGGTTCGGAATTGGCAACAGATATGATAGTGTTTTCTGCTGGCATTCGCCCCCGCGACGAAATTGCAAGAAGTTGCGGTATAGAAGTAGGAGAACGCGGCGGCATTGTGATTAATGATAGCTGCCAAACTTCCGATCCTGACATTTATGCGATCGGAGAATGCGCGCTGTATCAAAATCGCATCTACGGCTTAGTTGCGCCTGGGTATACAATGGCAAGCGTAGCGGTAGATATTTTGAGCCGTGCAGCGGATGACGGGCAAGATGCCCGTCCCACAAGCACTTTTACAGGTGCGGATATGTCCACTAAACTCAAATTATTGGGGGTGGATGTCGCTAGTTTTGGAGATCCTTTTCCCAAGTCTGCCGATGCTAAAGAAATTGTTGTTGCTGACACCTTCCAAGGTATTTACAAAAAATTAGTTTTAAATCAAGACGGCAGCCGAATTTTAGGCGGAATTCTCGTGGGAGATGCTTCGGCTTACGGCACTTTGCTGCAATTTATGCAAAATGAAATTGCTCTGCCGCCGCATCCCGAAGATTTGTTAATGCCACCGCGAGAAGGGGGAACACTGGCAGGTTTTGGAGTAGATAGTTTGCCGGATTCTGCTCAAATTTGTTCTTGCAATAATGTTACCAAAGGGCAGATTTGTGAAGCGATTCGCGATCGCAATTTAACCGATGTTGCCAGCGTCAAGAAATGTACTCAAGCTGGTACCGGCTGCGGCGGCTGCGTGCCTTTGGTGACGGATATCTTCAAGTCGGAGATGAAAAAAGCTGGGTTCGCCGTCAAAAATCATCTCTGCGAACATTTTGAATATTCCCGTCAAGAATTGTACCATTTGGTGCGCTCTCAAGAGATTAAAACCTTTGAGGAATTGATTGAAAGACACGGCAAAGGTAAGGGTTGCGAGATTTGCAAGCCTGCTGTGGGTTCGATGCTGGCTTCTACTTGGAACGACCATATTTTAGAGAAGTCTCACGTCGGTTTGCAAGATACAAACGATTACTTTTTGGCAAACATTCAGCGCGACGGTACTTATTCGGTGGTGCCGCGAATACCGGGGGGAGAAATCACGCCGGATAAGTTGATTGTTTTGGGGGAAGTTGCCAAGGATTTTGGGCTTTATACTAAGATTACTGGCGGACAACGGATTGATTTGTTTGGGGCTCGGGTGGATCAATTGCCCCATATTTGGCGTCGGTTGATCGATGCGGGATTTGAGTCGGGACACGCTTACGGTAAGGCTCTGCGTACTGTAAAATCTTGTGTTGGTAGCACTTGGTGCCGCTTTGGCGTGCAGGATTCAACGAGTTTGGCGATCGAAGTTGAATTGCGGTATCGCGGTTTGCGATCGCCCCACAAGCTCAAATCTGCTGTCTCTGGTTGCACTCGCGAATGCGCGGAAGCTCAAAGCAAGGATTTTGGGATAATTGCGACAGAGAATGGTTGGAATTTGTACGTGTGCGGCAATGGTGGTATTAAGCCACAGCACGCGGTTTTGCTGGCGACGGATATCGATAAGGAAACGCTGATTAAGTATATCGATCGATTCTTGGTTTTCTACATCCGCACGGCAGACAGATTGGAACGCACTGCTACTTGGTTGAACAAGCTTGAGGGCGGCATTGAATACTTGAAACAGGTGATAATTGAGGATTCTCTGGGCATTTGTGCTGAATTAGAAGCGCAGATGGAACATTTAGTGAATACTTATCAATGTGAGTGGAAAACGACGATTGAAGACCCACAAAAGGTGCAGCGGTTCCAGCATTTTGTGAATTCCGATTTGCCCGATCCGAGTATTGTTCGTGTTGCGGAACGGGGACAAACGCGGCCTGCTAACGAACATGAAAAGGCTCTGGTTGGAGTTTCGGAATAATCGATCCCCCCTAGCCCCCCTTAATAAGGGGGGGGACAAGAGTATTAATCTCGTTCCCCGGCTCTGCCTGGGAATGAATTCCGGGAGGCTCTGCCTCCTCCCGCGAGGCGAGGCAGAGCCTCGAAACCTACGTTCCCAGCCGGAGACTGGGAACGAGATTGAAGTAAATTAACAGGAAAAGAAGATGGTTCAATCATTACAAGTTTCCGATACAGTAACAACTTGGGTAGATGTGTGTTCTCTCGATGCGATCGCCCCTTATACTGGAGTTTGCGCTTTAGTTAAAGGCGAACAGGTGGCGATTTTCCGAGTGGGAAACGCGGATGAAGTTTATGCGCTTAGCAATTACGACCCGTTTAGCAAAGCTTTTGTTTTGTCACGGGGACTTGTGGGCGATCGCAACGGCACTCTCAAAGTTGCTTCTCCCATTTACAAGCAAAACTTTAGTCTCACTACCGGGCAATGTCTGGATGATGAAACGGTAAAGATTCCTACTTTTGCGGTTCGGGTTGTAGCCGATCGCGTCCAAGTAGCTGTTAGTTAGATTCAGGGGCTTAATTGTTCGATCGCCATCCGCCACCACCTAACATTCCTGTGGGTGCTGGCGGATTTTGCCTTGGGGCCCTCCCGACTCAGTATTTTTCGTATAAAATAGAGTCGATTGGTTCCATACTCCAGCATCGCTCAAAAAATCTCAACTAATATCGGAGCTGATGCGAGGATTTTCAATGCAAACAAACTTCAGGGGCAGGGTATCGGTATGTTGTTAAAAAAACTTGTTTCCGAAAATAATCCCCAGACTGTAGCAGAGTTAATCCATGCCCAACTCAAAATCGGTCAACTGACTGGGGGCGAACTCAACATACAAGTTTTCGGCCAGCACTGGCGGGACGAATCTTTGCACGAAGTCCTCAGAGAAATTGCAGTTAAGCTCGACAAAGAAACAGCGAGCCAAATTATAGAATATCTCACAGATCAAAACGGTCAACAAGAAAAATTTATTAATTTGTTTTTAGCAGCGCAATGCCTGTTAAAAGTTAAAAATGATGTTAATAAAAAAACCGCCAAAAAACTGTTAAATGCTTTAAAAAAGTTATCGCAATACGGTACGGGTTTCCTGATTCTTTATCAAAGCGCTCAAGAATTGCAGGAAACTTATCAAATTCGCAATCGATCGATCGCGGCGATCGCCCAAACTTGGAAAAACGACCCGCAAACCCTGCCCTGGCTGAAAATACTCGCTCACTCCACCGACTGTGGCGAAGTCCGAGCCACAGCAGTCGAAGCAATAGCCCGTGGTTGGCCAGAGCAGCCTGAAATTTACCTGATGCTCAAAAACCTCGCTAAATCAGATGGAAGCTGGGCAGTGCGATCGACCTGTGTGCGAGAAATGGCTTGTGGTTGGCCAGACACGAGCGATACCTTGCCGCTGCTGACTGCCTTGGCTCAGTTTGATCAAAGTCCCGCAGTTCGCACCGCAGCACTCGAACAATTGGCCTCTAATTGGCCCGATCGCACAGATACCTTGCTGCTGCTGAGAACCGCGGCTGAATCAGACGAAAATTTGGGAGTGCGAGTCGCAGCGTGGCAAGAAATAGCCAGAGGTTGGCACAGCGTTTTAGGCACGGCATCTTTGCTCACAAACCTTGCCCAGACAGGAAGTTCTATCCTGCGAACCGTAGCGGTGCGTGAGTTGGCAGCGGGCTGGCCTGCTGCAGCCGACGTTTGCCTGCTGCTGAAAACCCTAGCCGAATCCGACAGCAGCAAAGAAGTGCGGACAGCAGCCTTAGAAGAATTGGCATCGCACTGGCCCGACGAACCAGACATTTACCCGCTGCTGAAGACTAAAGCCGAGTCCGACGCGAGTTCGAGTGTCCGGCGCTCCGCAGTGCAAGCAATTGCCTCTGGCTGGCCCGGGAACCCCGAAACTCTGACTTTTTTGAAAAATATAGCATTGGGCGATCGCGACGCCGACCTGCGCGAAATAGCCCTACAACAGATAGCCGCAGGTTGGCCCGACCACCCAGAAACCCTGCCCCTGCTGCAAAAAATAGCTGATTCCGAGGATTACTGGACTGTGCGGCAAGTAGTAGTGGAGGCTGTCGCCGCACTGGCGTCAGGAAGTCTCGAAGTCTTTGGCTGGTTGCAAAATCTCGCCGCGTCAGACAGACACCTGAACGTGCGAGAAACTGCGGTGGCAGAGATCGCAAAACGCTGGTCTCACCGGGGCGAGACGCTGCCTTTCCTCAAAAGCCGGGTCGAGTTGGAGCATGATGCTCACCTGCTGAGCGTGCTGATGCGATCGATCGTGCGGGGGTGGCCCGACGACCCGGAAACCTTGTCTTGGGTGAAAATTCAGCTCGATTCTGGGGAAGCGCTGGTGCGGCAAGCGGCGGTGCTTGAACTCGCTTACAACTGGCCAGAAAATCCTGAAACTTGGATGCTGCTGGAGGCTCAAGCAGAGGGTGATGAGAGTCCCGCTGTCAGGCAAATCGCTTTGCAAAAGTTAGCCCGGGGGCGAACAAATCAGTCGCAGATTTTTGAGTGGCTGAAAATTAGAGCTCAAAAGGATGAAGATTCGCAGGTGCGGGCGATCGCCCTGGTAGAGTTAATGCGGGGATGGAAAGATGAGCCGGGAATGTTTGAGTTTTTGCGCGATCGGGCTTTGAGCGATGTTGACAATCAAAACGGTTCTTTTCCTTACAATCCCAGGTTTACAGCACTCGAAGCGATTATCGAACATTATCCCGAAAATCCCGGAGTTGTGCCTTTGTTGCGATCGCTTGCAGTTTCCGACGCCGACGAGCAAATCCGTGCCTTAGCGGGTCGCCGGCTGTGCAGCCAAGACTGGTAAACCGAAACAATCGCCTTTTTTGATATCTGCTGCGGTTATCCGGATGATCACCGCTTTTGATGGTAGATGAATTTGCTTTGGTCTAAAAGATAGTTTGCGCCGGAGCAACCAGTTCTTAGTTTCATTTTTGTTGACCATTTAAGCAATATCTAAAGGAGTACGTGTAATGGGTACTAAATTCAAGAGAAGAATTCTCTCAATTGATGGTGGTGGTATTCGGGGTATTATTCCTGCGATCGTTCTCAACTACATTGAAGAGCGCACAGGAAAACGCATAGCAACAATGTTTGATTTTATTGCAGGCACTTCAACCGGAGGAATTTTAGCACTGGGTTTAACTAGAAAGAACTCAGACTCTAGCATCAATAATGAACCCGAGTATACCGCTGCCGAACTTGTTAATTTCTATCGAAAATATGGACAAAAGATTTTTAATGAGTATGTTCCACTGGATTTGGATGATTTTGTACAACCCAAGCACAACCCAAAAGGTAGACAAGAAGTTTTAAAGGATCTTCTAGGTGAAGCTAAGCTTGAAGATGCATTACGAGAAATTTTCATCCCGAGCTATGATATCGAACTGAGAGCACCAATTTTTTTTACAAGCAATCCGGATGCAGAGGAAATCGAGAATTTTTATAGCCGGAAAGTATGTACGGGATTCAAAATGTGGGAAGCAGCAATGGCAACTTCTGCTGCACCGACATTTTTTCCACCCTACCAACTAGCAACGACACATCATCATACCGATGATGGATATTACGCTTTGGTAGACGGTGGAGTTTTTGCAAATAATCCTTCCTCACTTGCAATGATGGAGGCGATGATTTCTTACAAGAAAAAGACTGATGAAGAACTACACCGTAAGGATACCCTTGTTGTTTCTTTGGGTACTGGCTCACTAACTAAAAAATATAAGTATAGAGACGCAAAAAATTGGGGACAAATCAAATGGGTACTTCCCTTACTTAACGTTGTTTTAGATGGTCAAAGCGAATCTGTTGCGTATCAGCTAGATCAGCTAATGGTGACTAAAAAAGACAAAGAAAATACCCGAAATTACTATCGTTTTCAACTTCCATTGAGTAGCGATAATGGTCACGATCAAATTGACAACGCAAGTCCCAGTAATATTGAGTACCTTGAGGAGCGAGGTGAAAAACTAATTGAACACAGTAAGAAAGATTTGGATGAGTTGTGTAAGCTTTTGAAGGAGGACACTGAACTATATTCTAATTAACCGCACCGTTAAATCGAGCTCTGGTTGGAGGATTTTTAATGGGGGTAAGATATTGTGTGCATTCATTCCCACAAAAGGGCATCCCAAACCGCACCGCTTCCCCCATTACCGAAGAACGATCGCAATCCGAAGCCGTTTTCTCCCACCTGAGCAACTGTTCCCGAAACACCGGGTCTTGCTTGGCTTACTGTACAATGCTTGCAATTTCCGACGCAGAAGAGCAAGTGCGGGTATTAGCCACTCTGCGGCTTCAAGTGTTAACAATTAACTGTTAATAATCGATCAAAAGGGTAATTGCATACCGCACCGCTTCCCCCATCATTGAAAAACGAACGCGATCGGACGCCGTTTTCTCCCACGCGAGCAACTGTTCCCGAAAACCCGGGTCTTGCTTCGCCCGCTGCACGATCGCCTGACTGATGACTTTCTTTTGAATCTGCTCTGTCGGGATACCTTGCTGCTTCAAATAATCCAACAGCCGCTGTACGCTTTCGGAGAATTTATCCGGCGTCTGAGACATCAAAATAAACGAAATTTGGCGCACCATTCGCTGGTAGATTTCCTGTCTTCTGAGCAGTATTTCTTTGTGACTCGGCTCCGCCGGCTCCGCATTGTTACTAGGAACAGCCAAGTCGAGCAAACTCAAAATTTCAGCGCCCTTGGCTAAAACCTTTTCCAACATATCTGGATAAAGCTCCAAAATGCGATCGCCCAAAATCTTGCCGTTCACCAAACGGTTCGCGCTCAGCCTCAGTAAATTTTGTTCTCCCGCAGACTCAAAAAATTGAACATTCAATTTGAGTTCGCGGCTTTCCAACTCCACCCGACGCAGCGTAAAAACCACCGCCTCCCAATTAGGAGCTTCCTCAAAAGACACCTTGACAACAGAACTGTCCTCTTGATGCTGCCGCCCCAATTCCCCCGACTCAAAATCGCGATCGACCGGAAAGCGATTGGCCGCCACTTTCGCAGTATAATCAAACTGAGTAAAAACATAGCTGCAGTCAACTCTCGACAGATCGACATCTTGAACTTGCCAATTTTGAATGCAGCAACCCGTAAGCTGCGCCCCCTCCACATTCGTCCGAATCAAACGGCACTCAATCAAACAAGCTTCTCTTAAATCCGCCTCACCCAACATCGCATCCATCAAATAAGCGCCACTCAAATCAGCTTTCCGCAAATCAGCACTTCGCAAATTAGCTTCGCTCAAATCAGCTCGCAGCAAATACACTCCTTGCAGGTTAGCTCGCAGCAAAAGTGCCTTCTTAAAACTCGCTTTCAATAAATAAGAACCCGCCAGATTAGCTCGACTCAAATCAGCGTTATCCAGCACCGCCTCAGTCAAATCCGCCCCCGCGAGCACAGCTCGGTGTAAGTCAGCTCCCGTCAGATTTGCCGATCGCATTTGAGCGCCATTCAAGTCAGATTCAATCAAATTTACACCGATTAAAATTGCCGATCGCAAATTCGCTTCCACCAAATGCGCTTCCCGTAAATTAGCACCCGTTAAATTAGCACCAACAAGACTGGCGCGGTTGAGATTCGCCTCCATCAATTCCGCCCCCATCAACTTCGCGCCGTCGAGTTTAGCCCCGGCAAAATTAATTTGGTCAGATTTAACTCCCTGAAGATTAGCACCGCCCAAATCCGCTTCCGGGAACGCGGCCCAATTGAGTTCTGCTGCTTCCAAACAAGCAAGGCGCAAATCCGCTTTAGCAAGATTTGCCCCGCTCAAATTTGCCCCGCTCAGATTAGCCCCAGCCAGTCCCGCACTGCGGAGATCCGCGCGCCGCAAACAAGCCCCTATCAACTTGGCATTGCTCAAAAAAGACCAGCTCAAATTAGCACCGGTCAAGTTAGCACCAGTGAGGTCTATTTCTCGCAGGTTAACACCGCTTAAACTAGCGCCGCTAAGGTCAATGTGACCAAAGTTGCGCTCTCCCTGTTGATAGCGCTGTAAAAATTCTTGTGTTTGCATTCCGCTGATTGGGGGGCTGGCAATTTAGCTGTTTTAGGACGCGCTGGTCAATAACTTTAACGGTAAGGTAAGCACGGAACCTGAGCGGGCTAGGTACGGGGACACTACTCCTACTACTTACTGCAAGAACTCATGTCCTCCGGGTGATCCGTGGGTACTTCACCCCTATAGATAGCAGCTCAAAGGATTTGTTGCGTAAGTTCTATTTCTACTACTAGCTTTACAGACTTTTGTAACTTAAAGCAGCAGAGTTCACATCTTATACCCTGCCCCACCGGAGAGTGTTTTTACCTAAAGCGCAGCAATTCTTGCTGCAAGTGTTTTCCCCATTTAGTCGCTAGAGGAATTTCTGTAAAAGGAACTTGCACCGCAGGAGCATCTTTCAACAAAAATTCGAGGGCGATTGGACTTCCCGAATTCGGGGGTGACTCTAAATCAACTGCCTGAGAGCTGACTAACAACCGCAGCGACTCCACGTCTTTTAAAGAAAAAGTTTGCAAATTAACCGGCCCGCTGCGAGTAGGTTTTCCCCAAGTTAAACTGTCTTCTTGCTGACCGAGTACAGCATAAATATCGTACTTGGCTTTAGCGAATTGTTCGGCCCAGACGCGATACGCTTCCAGCTTTTGATACTCGTTCCATCCAGCCCAAGCCAGCCCTATAAAAATTGCCAGCAGTGGCAGCCACATTAAACCTCTTTCCATGCAATACCCTTGTTAAAAATACTGGCTTGTTCTGTTTCTCATCTTCTCTAATGATACAATTAATTGAAGTCCTAAAACTTGCTCTGCCATTTAAACGAGAAATTAGAGCAATTTTTGATCTAGCAACAGCCACCGCCGAAAACTACCAAACGCCCGCGTGCGAGAGCCCCACAAGTCGCAGCAAGGAAAACTGGCGCTGGCGGTGAAAATTGGGTTATTGTGGGGAACAAGCCTTCCCTAAACGGACGATCGGCCATGAAAAAGTTTTTCCTTCTGTGCTTATTTTTAATCGGGCTCGGCTGGGCGATTTCTAATTTCCCAGGACTTGCTACTCAAGGCACTTACGACTCGATTGTGCTTGATTTCCGCGAAGATTTGGGTGCTGCTGAGATTGCGAAAGAAGTAAATGCGATCGCCCAACAGTACCAAGTCGCACCCCAACTCAACAGCGAATTCTCAGCGGGCGACAATGTATATGTAGTTAAGGGCGATCGCACTTTGCTAAACGCCCTGAGAAAATCAAATTTGGCTAAAGATACCGAATACATTGAACCGAACTTTGTCTACAGCGCTTTCGAGATTCCCAACGACCCCATGTATACCAAGCAGTGGAATCTCCGCAGCATCAACGTAGAATCTGCCTGGAACGAAACCAAAGGCAGCGGCACAACAGTAGCGATAATTGACACGGGCATTACTCCCGTCGCTGACTTAAAAGAAACCAAATTTGTACCGGGCTACGACTTTGTAAACGATCGCGCCGAAGCCTACGATGACAACGGCCACGGTACTCACGTCGCCGGTACAGTCGCCCAATCAACTAACAACAATTACGGCGTTGCGGGCATCGCCTACGAAGCAGCTTTAATGCCGCTAAAAGTGTTAAGCGGCAGCGGTGGCGGCACGGTTTCCGACATTGCCGAAGCGATTAAATTTGCTGCTGACAACGGCGCCGACGTGATTAACATGAGTCTCGGCGGCGGCGGTGAAAGTCAGTTAATGGAAGAGGCGATCGACTACGCCCACTCTAAAGGCGTTGTCATCATCGCAGCCGCCGGCAACTCCGGCGACAGTTCCGCTTCCTATCCCGCCCGCTATCCCCACGTCATCGGCGTTTCCGCCCTCGGCCCCGACGACGAAAAAGCCTCTTACTCGAATTTCGGCGCAGGGGTTGATATTGCAGCCCCCGGCGGTTCTGAAATGGGCAAGATCCTGCAAAGTACGATCGACCCGGAAACAGGGGCCGAAGTCTTTGAAGGCTACCAAGGCACTAGCATGGCTTCTCCCCACGTTGCAGCCGTTGCAGCCCTTGTCAAGGCTTCAGGTATCACAGAACCAAACGAAATTCGCAGCGTACTCTTGCAGTCCTCGCGAACTGTCACTGAAGATCCGTTAAACCATTTTGGTTCAGGACACCTAGACGCAGCCGCAGCAGTTCAGCTAGCCCAGCGCGGACAAATCAACTTCCGCGATTTCTTCCGCTGGCTGCGCGATAACGGCTATCTCAACCCCCGCTTTTGGATTGACGGCGGTGCAGTCGCCCTGTTGCCTAAAATTGCAATGGTGCTCGGTTCTTACCTGCTGGCTTTCTTGATGCGGAATTATTTCCCCTTCGCCTGGACTTGGGGCTTTTCCGGTGGCTTGATTGCTGGTAGTTCTGGGTTCTTTTTCCTGCGGAACTTGTTTGTATTTGACTTGCCGCAGTGGCCGATGCGGGTGATGGGCAGTTCTATTCCCGAACTCGGCGGTGCAATTAATGGCAGCAGTATGCTGAATCCCTTTTTTGCTAGCGTTTTAATTCCTGGGATTTTGATTGCTTTGCTGTTGGGACATCAACAGTGGAAGTGGATCGCGATCGCAATTTCGATCGGTTTTGCCAGCAGTTTAGCGGTCAATGCTTTTGTGTCTCCCACAGTCTGGGGATTAGGCACAGGTTTGGTATCACAAACATTCTTGATTGTCAATGCTTTACTGTGTTTCGGACTGGCGCGTTTAGCAATTAAAACAGAGGTGCGATCGGCATGAGTATTACTGTCAAAGGTGAAATTGAACGCAAAGGATTAGGCCCGGGCACTTGGGCTTTGGTTGGCCAAGATGGGGAAACTTACGAACTTAAGGATGCTCCTTCTGACTTGAAAAAAGCTGGTTTGAAAGTCAGTGTTAAAGGTGAAGTCCGCAAGGATGTGATGACTTTTGCTATGATCGGCCCGGTGCTTGAGGTGCAGTCTTTTGAGGTGTTGTAGGTCGATCGACTAATCCAGCTTTCGAGCAAAAAAAACCCCGGCCTTAATTGGCTGGGGTTTATTAATCAGGGTGCATCTTGATTTACTTTCCAGTGGCTAGCATGATGTTCGGGAGCAATTTAATTTTTAACCGCAGATGCACGCAGATTAACGCGGATAATTCTTGATTTATTGAAATTTTGTGGTTTTGACTGCCATACGAAAAAAAAACCCGGCCAAAATTGGTCGGGAGTTAATTAATCAGGGTGCATCTACTAATTTAGTCTCCGGTTCGAGGTGCACCTATTCCGGACAGTTTGGGAAAATATTTGAGAATTAGCGATTTTGGCTGTAATACAAAAAAAACCCGGCCAAAATTGGTCGGGAGTTAATTAATCAGGGTGCATCTACTAATTTAGTCTCCGGTTCGAGGTGCACCTGTTCGGGACAGTTTGGGAAAATTTGGGGAAATTTGTGGTTTGGGGTGCGATTGCCAAAAAAAAACCCCAAACCAGAATTGGTGGGGAGTTAATTAATCAGGGTGCATCTACCAATTAAGCTTCCTGAGAATTCCAGCGCCATCCGGACAACCTCAAACTTTATTCAGCATTACCGTCGATACCGCAAAAAAAAACCCCAAACCAAAATTGGCGGGGAGTTAATTAATCAGGGTGCATCTACCAATTAAGCTTCCTGAGAATTCCAGCGCCATCCGGACAACCTCAAACTTTATTCAGCATCACCGTCGATACCGCAAAAAAAACCCCAAACCAAAATTGGTCGGGAGTTAATTAATCAGGGTGCATCTACTAATTTAGTCTCCCGTCTCACAGCACCTCTTTCAGGACACTTTGGCAGAATTTAGGATAATGTGTGGCGAGGGCGTGCGATCGCTCAAAAAAAAACCCCAAACCAAAATTGGTCGGGAGTTAATTAATCAGGGTGCATCTACTAATTTAATCTCCCGTCTCACAGCACCTCTTTCAGGGCACTTTGACAGAATTTGGGAGAATGTGTGGCTAAGGGTGCGATCGCTCAAAAAAAAACCCCAAACCAAAATTGGTTGGGAGTTAATTAATCAGGGTGCATCTACTAATTTAGTCTCCCGCCTTACAGCACCTCTTTCAGGAGACTTTGGCAGAATTTGGGAGAATGTGTGGCTAAGGGTGCGATCGCCAAAAAAAACCCGGCCAAAATTGGTCGGGAGTTAATTAATCAGGGTGCATCTACCAATTAAGCTTCCTGAGAATTCGAGCGCAATCCGGACACTTACACTAAAAACTCAAAACTCTTTTCGGTGAACCAGAGTTGCACTAGCTTGGTCTGTCGGAACTAGCAAGACTTCGCTAATATTGACGTGGGGCGATCGCGTCGCGCAAAAATACACGACATCGGCCACATCGTCTGCAGTCAGCGGTGTCAATCCTTGATAGACATTTTTTGCTTTTTCTGAATCGCCGTGAAACCGGACATTGCTAAATTCTGTTTCCACCAAACCAGGCTCTATTTCCGTAACTCGCACTGGTGTTTCCAAAAGGTCTTGTTTCAACCCTTCAGAAATAGCTCTCACTGCTGCTTTGGAAGCGCAATAAACATTGCCTTTCGGATAAGTTTGGCGGCCTGCTATTGAGCCGATATTCACTACGTGGCCGCGGCCTCGGCTTACCATTCCCGGCACGATCGCGCGAGTCATGTAAAGCAAGCCTTTAACATTGGTATCAATCATTTCTTCCCAATCTTGAAAGTTGCCTTCGTGCAGTTTGTCTAAACCACGGCTCAATCCCGCATTGTTAATCAGAATATCGATGCTTTTCCAGGCATCGGGAAGCGCAGTTATCGCCGATTCCACTTGCGGGCGATCGCGCACGTCCAATTCTAGCAAATAAATCTCGTTCGCCGACGCAATCAATTTTGTTTCTACAAGTTCGTTTGCCAGTATATCGAGCTTTTCAAGACGGCGGGCTGCTAAAATTAGTTTGGCTCCCCCTTTGGCGAATATCTTGGCACAGGCTGCTCCGATACCGCTACTCGCACCTGTAATGAAAACAATTTGGTTTTGGATAGAAATCATTTTTAATAAGAAGAAGGAAGAGGGAAGAGGGAAGAGAGAAAAAATTTTTGAGTTGGTATAAGATTAAGTCTGGTCAATTAACCATAATTATTGTAGAGGCAGGTTTATCTGGTTCTCTCATTTGTATTAGAGATTTTACTTAAACCGCCACTACAGAAATTACTCCAATAACCCATAACACCTATTTTATTACTTGACAACCCGCAATCGCACACTAACTGTTGCAATTCCACCTTGTCGCATCAAAACTGCTGAAACCCACCGATTTTCGGGCGTAGCCGGAGCTTTACCTACTTTAAAAATTCCCCCGGAATTTAGCAATTCCAGCTCGACTTCTGAGGGATTAAACAAGGTTTTTTCGGTAATGGGTTCCTCCAAAACAGTCCCTATTAAAATATCATCGCCGATCGGCTCTCGCACAATGGCATCAAAATGGTACTCTTCGCCCACCTTAACTTGATCTGGAAAATTCACTTGAATTGTGGGAGGATTTTGCCCAGAACTAAGCTGAGTTTGTTCTGCTAAAATCTCTTGACTAACTATTTTTTCACCTTCAAAGCGCTGCTGGGAACGGATGGTAGCTTTGAGAGTTAATTCTCTGCCATCCTTTTTTTGAGTGCCGGCAATTGTAGTTATGGTTTCTGCGAGAATCGCGCTACCTTCGGTTTTCCAAGATTTGATCTCGGTGCGGTAATTTAAACTCGGATATCGATCCCAGAGTTGGGTGAGGGCTTTTTCCATGCTTTGGCTGTTTAAGCCGTCAGAATGAGTGAAACTCGGGCTGTAAAATGCCATGACTGCTTTGACATCGCGCCGGTTGGCCGCTGCGTCAATTTCTGTTAGCACTTTTGTGAGTGGCGCAGGCGCATTTGCAGGGGTTTGGGCGATCGTTCGGGGAGTCGCCGCGATCGCTCCGATCGCTCTTGCCGCACGAGGATGCAGCACGCCAGCACTTACCACTGTTAAACATAACAACATTTGAGCGATCGACTGCCCGCAGTTAAAGCCAAAAACGAGCGCCCGATCGGCTTTTTGGTTCCGACGGCTGGAAAAATACTGAGATACACTTGGCACTAAATTCAAAAAATTACGCATTAGATGATAATTTGGTTATTTGTCAGGAGTCGTGGCGCGGGCAACTGTTCGCCTGCAACGAAAACTGACAACGGAAGCAGGGACACGGCACAATCTAATTTTAGATGGCTGATTCAAAATTGGCTGAAACTGCCGGAATAATAAGCATAATAATCTAAAACCTCAAATATAAAATTGATCGACCTGTGGAACTTGTACTTGTAAAAAAAGAAACAAATACCTTGACAAAAGCCCCCCTCCGGTTGTTGGTTGCAGCTAGCGGCACTGGTGGACATTTATTTCCCGCGATAGCCACCGCTGGGCAGTTGAACGACTGTCAGATCGAATGGCTAGGAGTCCCAGACCGCATGGAAACCGAGTTAGTTTCATCCCTTTACCCCCTCCACACGATCGCCGTTGAAGGCTTTCAGCAGCGATTTGGACTCGGTACACTGCGAATTTTGGGCGGACTCGCCGGCTCGGTCCTTCAGGTGCGGAAGTTGCTCAAAGCGGGAAATTTTCAGGGAGTGTTTACTACTGGCGGTTACATCGCAGCACCGGCAATTCTGGCGGCCCGTTCTTTAGGTTTGCCGGTAATTCTCCACGAATCTAATGCAATTCCGGGGAAGGTGACGCGCTGGTTTAGTCCTTTGTGCACTGCTGTGGCGATCGGATTTGAAGCAGCAGCCCAGCATTTACCCCGTGCGAAAACCGTGGTTGCTGGTACACCCGTGCGATCGCAATTCCTGACTCGCCAACCTCTAAATTTGCCAATTCCTGACAGTGTACCTGTAATTTTAGTCATGGGTGGCTCTCAAGGTGCTGTCGCAGTCAATAAGTTAGTGCGCGAGTGTGCTCCGGCTTGGTTTGAGGCGGGTGCTTGGGTGGTTCACCTCACCGGAAATAATGACCCGGATTCTGAGAGTTTGAAACACGAGCAATATTTGTCGATGCCCTTTTACGACAATGTGGCGAGTTTGTTGCAGCGAGCAAATTTAGCAATTAGTCG
Source organism: Microcoleus sp. K5-D4 (assembly GCF_036704575.1). NCBI lineage: Bacteria > Bacillati > Cyanobacteriota > Cyanophyceae > Oscillatoriales > Microcoleaceae > Microcoleus > Microcoleus sp. K5-D4. The sequence goes on along the minus strand of NZ_JAUBSD010000007.1, from coordinate 92,817 downwards.
ATCGGGCGCGAGTGCTCTGACAGAATTAGCAGTGACAGGAGTACCTTCTATTTTAATTCCTTTTCCTCACGCCGCTGACGACCACCAAAGATTTAATGCGGAAGTATTTGCTAAAGCCGGCGCCGCCGTGGTATTCCGTCAAAGCGAACTGACACCAGATGTGTTGGAAAGCAAAGTGTTGTATTTGTTAAGAGATTCCCAATATTTGGAAAAAATGTCTCAAGCAGCTTCTGAACTAGCAGTTAGAGACAGTACAGAACGTTTGGCTAATTTGGTCAAACAATTGGTGGTGAGGTGATATTTTTTAGGAGTTTTAACCGCAGATGAACGCAGATGAAGACTGATGTTTTACGCGATATGGGAGCGGATGAAATTAACTACTGATTCTAATCCTTCTTTAGTCTTCAAGTTAGTAAAAACAAAAGGTTTATCGCCTCGCATTTTTTTCGTATCCCGTTCCATCACGCCTAAATCTGCTCCTACATAAGGTGCGAGGTCTGTTTTATTAATTACTAATAAATCCGACTTAGTAATTCCCGGCCCGCCTTTGCGCGGAATTTTATCGCCCGCAGCCACATCGATTACATAAATTGTCAAATCCACCAACTCCGGGCTAAAAGTTGCCGCCAAGTTATCGCCGCCGCTTTCTACAAAGACTAAATCTAAATCAGTGAATTTGTACTCTAACTCTTCTATAGCTACTAAGTTAATGGAAGCATCTTCGCGGATGGCTGTGTGGGGACAGCCTCCCGTTTCTACGCCCAAAATTCGATCGCTCTCCAAAGCTTGACTCCGAACCAAAAACTGGGCATCTTCCTGAGTATAGATATCATTAGTAACTACAGCAATCTGGTATTGCTGCCGCAGCGCCTTGCACAAAGCATCAAGTAAAGCAGTTTTTCCCGAACCAACCGGCCCAGCAATTCCTAGACGAAAAGCACCCATAGCGATTTTAGATTTTAGATTTTAGATTTTCTGATTTTCAACTCCGAAATAGCCGAGTGTACTGAGTTTCGTGCGCCATACTAGCTAGGGCTAACCCCCAACTGCAACTAGCAATATCATCATCTTCTAATTTTAAAACTTCTTGAGCCGTACAGCTAATTTGAGACTGCAAATCTAACAGTAACTGTTGACCGGCTGTTTGACCGAGGGGAATCAGTTTCACGCCCGCACTCGCCAAATTGGCAGCCCAACTGTACAAATATCCTAACACGGCCGATTCCTCTTCAATCTGCCAGTTGGCGGCGGCAATGCCAAAGCCGATCGCAAAATTGCACGGATTGCCGCCAAATTCCACCAAATCTTTTACACTTGTTGTTAACCCAGAAGCAACGGGCGATTCCCTGCGGGATAGCTTCGCTTCACGCAAATCCAGCAGCAACCTGACCAAAGTCCGCCCCATTTGCCAACTTTGCAAGCGCAACTCTTCTGTTTCCTTAGTAGCAGTCGCCCAAGCATTCCAGTAATTCAAAGCCGTCAAATCCCCTATCTTTGCCGCCCTCAAAGCCCTTACCACCACAGCGGCTTCTACTCGAACAGCCCCGAATTGCAGCGAATTTTCTAACCAATTTCTCAAAGTAATCTCGCTGTCGATCGCACCGGTTTCTACCAGACTTTCGATTCCCTCAGAATAACTATAAGCTCCCACAGGTGCAAAAGCTAACTGCAACAAAGATAAAAGTTGATTGTTCACTATTGACTGTTGACTGTTGACTGTTGACTGTTGACTTCTTGCTTCTTTAATGGCCGAAAGCAATTTAGTCATAAGCCCTCGGACTCATCGGTGGGAGTAAATCTAAAATCTAAAATCTAAAATCTAAAACCTAATGGCTGTGCCCGTAAGCGCCAATTTCTGGCTGAAACGGCACAATTTCCTCTGTTACTTCCAAACCCATTTTTTCCAGCATTCCCTGCAATACAGAGTCGGGAGAAAGCCTTAAATAATTATCGGCAATTTCTAAAGCTACGTGACGGTTTCCTAAATGATAAGCCGCCCGCATCAGTAGCAGCGGACTTGATGCGCGGGCTGTCAGCACCGGTTCGGGTTTTGCACTTACCAGTACCAAACAGCTACCGTCTTCCGACTGCAATAAATCTCGATCGCGCAGTACCGTACCTCTGGGCAAACTCAGGTGCAGCCTTTCCCCCGTTTCTGTCTCGAATCGGTGGCGGCTGCGAGTGCGATCGTCTGCTGTCATTTGTAAAGTAAAGCTGACAATAGCATCGGGATTTGCAGGTAAATGTTTTGTGAAGGTTAGCATTTTTATATTCTATTCCTCAGAGCAATTCACTTGAACTTGAGTTTTTGAGGAATATCTTTTTTATAGCCGAAGGAATAAGGAAGACTGAACTTCCAATCTTCAGCTCATGTTTCAGAAATTAAAAACGTCTTAATCGTGTTGGCGATCGCTATATCTCATTCCGATTTACAGCAAGTTGAAAAATAGTCATCTCTCTGACCGCTCCCGTTCTGGTTTTATTACCAAATTTATGTTATTTTGTCAAGCACTTAATCGCAGACGATCGCTTTTTTTTGAAAAAATTTTGCCTACCGTCTAGGAACTCGAACAATTTAAATCTCCAATATATTGTTGGGGGGAGGTAGCGGTTAGGCATCCTGCCTGCCCTTAACAAGCTTTTATGGAGAAGTCTAAGAGAACGGGAGAGGAAGAAAGACTCAAACCATCAAGCTTATTGATTGCCCGCTTGTTGCAGTCGCAGGAGCTCGGCTTGAATTCGCTGTTTGACTGCCGGATCCGCTTGCTGGAGCAAAGTAAGCTGGTTGAAGCGACTAACTGTCAAACCATTGGTTTCGATAACTTTTTTAGCTTGTTGGCAGTAATTCACCGCGATGCCGCGAACACCTCCAGACAACCTATTTATTTCCTGAGTTTCGTTGCACACTACTCTGGGAACCGAGCCCCCAGCGATTCCTTTAATTTCGTTATAAGCTTCCACCCGTCTGGGTTCTATTGCCAACACAGCGCGAGCGTAGCTAGTAATTTCTTCGCTGCTAATTTCTTGAGCTTGGGCTGCAGCTCCGAAAACGAGGTTTGGGGATTGTGTGTACAAACCGGGCGCCCATCCGCTAGCTAAAGCTGCAGCAGAAAAGATGCCAAGCAACAGCGATTGTCGCAGCATCCGGTTTATGCCAAATTTAGAGGTGTTTAGTGAGGTGTTCATGGTCGTCGGTGATTGATTGCGTGTAGATAAAAATGACACAGCGCTTGGAGGCTCAATCTTTTTGAATAATGTGGTGGGTAAAAAGTTCCTGCCGTTGGTGACTATTTTGAATTGCAGCAGGATGGTTGGGGAGTTGCTACGACGATCGACTTTTTAGCAAATTCAATAATTTCATTCATTATAACATCTGTCGGAAGTTGACAAAATTCAAACTTTAGATAGAAATTTTAATTACAGAGCGTTCCCAAATTGCCTCTCCCAATAATTCTAAAAGCGCAAATATTAAATAATTCTAAAAGTTCTTGACAAATTACTCGCCTTAATTGGGCTACTCAAGGTACGGGCTAGCAAAGCTATCTTCCCCCTAGGGTTCCCGAAGGTTAGGGAAGCGCCTGGAAGGCTAGGTCAAATTTAGCAGCAATCGCACTCATCAATTGCGGCGATGATTTATTTAATGTTAAGCGATGGTGCATTTGTCGATGAAGAAAATCCCCCACTGGTTTGGCTGGTGACGAAGCCAAAGCCGGAACAAAAATCATGTTTCACTACCCGAAGATAGAGACAGCAACAGGGCACTAGACATTAAAATCTTGTTATCAAAATGTGCGCTATCTGTTTTTGGCAGTCAACGCCCAGGCCTTCGATTCCATTTCTCACTTCCTCCAGTTTGGGGGGGTGAAAAATTGTCTGGGAGTTACCCAGAAACCTGGTGTTTATACGAAATAAAATCGTTACAGCCATCAGCAAGAGCAGACAAAGCCGGAAAGCTGGAATTTTTGGGCCTCAGTTTTATTGTCATATCGCTCGCAGATAGCGAATTTTGGCAAGCATTATCGCAGCACTTTAACAGTTATTAATTTCCCCTTGCCCATGAAAAGTCAAAAAGAAATTTGGCGAGTTATTCTCGCAGTAGCTATCAGTATTGTAGGCGTGCTGCACTTTGCAGTACCCGCACCTTTTATCAGAATTGTGCCACCCCAGCTTCCTTACCCGGAAGCCTTGGTTTATATCAGCGGTTTTTTCGAGATTTTGGGGGGAATTGGGCTGTTAGTTCCTCCTGTGAGCAGGGCGGCGGCGTGGGGATTAATTGCCTTGTTTATTGCCGTGTTTCCAGCTAATATCAATCAAGCCGTCAACAACATTCCCATTGAAGGGATTCCCCACAACCAATTACTGTATTGGTTCAGGCTGCCTTTTCAAGCCGTCTTGATTGCTTGGGCCTGGGTTTATACCCAACCAGACGAAGGGAAACCCCGGGCTTCTATAGTTCCCGATAGAACAGAAAATGCCCGATGAAGCAGTTCGACTACTCTTTGGATTTTAAGAACATCGACTTTCGACAGCACCCGGAACTTTATCGGGTAGGGAAAGGAGAACAGGGAGTGCTGTTGGTGGAACCCTACAAAGGAGAAATTCTGCCTTTCTGGAGGTTTAAGACTCCTGAAATTGCCAGGGAGTCCAGCAGCAAAATTTACTCCTTGTTTTTAGAGTATCTCGATCGCGAAGATTTTGTGGGAGCCGATATGGCCCGCAAGTTCTTGCAGATGGGGTATACTCGATCGCGTCGCTACGCCAACCACAAAAGCGGTCGAAAATACCCGCAAAACCCTCAGAAGCTGAAGTCTGTTGCAGAGCAAACCGCAGCTCGAAAAGATATTTTGCCCCTACAAGCAGATCCGGTGAAAGCAGAATCTGCCGCCATTTTTAAAGAAAAATGGATGCTGGCTAAAATCAACGAGAAATATCTCGAGCTTTTAGCCAGACACCGGCAGATGTACGAATCTTATTTAGTCAACGCTGAGGATTGACATACATTTACAAAAACTCAGAACTTACACTTTAGCCCCGTCGGCAGCGGTGTAGTTGTGCTTGCCTATCTGGGCCGCACCTATTTGCGTGGCCCTACTATTTACTCGTCATCTTCTTCTGTTTGCCACTGTCGCCAAATTTCAAAGGCATTAAAGCCCCTGTATTGCAGGTAATTCAAGACTTTGCCCTTGGTTTTCGGATCTGCTTTACCCCAAGTATCGATCTTGTATTTCCGCATGACTTTGGCTTTTAATTCGGCCAGTTTTTCTGCTTCGGAGTCCTGATTTTCGGCAATTTCTTCTTCCCAGACTTGCTCGAACAAATCGTTGGTAATTCCTTTTTGCAGGCACTTGCGCTTGATGGCCGACTTCCCGTATTTGCCTGCTGCAGAGGCGATCGAGTTTGCCACCAAGCGAGTGTCGGACTGATAGCCGCGGTCTTGAATTTGCGCGATCGCCTCCAATATTTCCTCATTGCCAAAACCTTTCTCTTGCCCCTTTTTGCGAAGTTCAGAGGCACTGTAGTCTTTGCGGGACAAGAGAAAATAGAAATAGTCAAGACAGCTCATCAGTTAAATCGAAGGGTGGCGCGCAAATACTCGTGTAGCGAAGCCAAATCCAGTCGCCTTGCTATCGGCTGACTGCATCGAGATCGCCTCTATTCTTCTGTATCCTCCTCTTCATCATCCACATCCACATCCGGTCTGTCCACATCGATCTGAATCAAGCGAATGTGCTTGTATCCGAGCTTAATTTCAAACTCGTCTCCCGGCTTTAATCCCATTTCTTGGGTATAATTTGCCCCGATCACGATCGAACCATTCTTGTGAACGCTAGCTCGATAACTCGCTTCTCGCCCGCGTCCGTCTGCTTTAGACTTCTCTAGCTCAATGCCCTTAGCAGCTAACACTGCATCGTAAAACTCAGCCAGATTAATCCGGGTTTCTCCACTTTTGCTGACCGTGAAGTAGCCGCAAAGCTTTGCAAGTTCTCTGCGTGGCAAATCACTGCCTTTGATTTTTTGAAGCAGACCTTTTCCTGTTAAGGGTGCTGTAGCTGTTTCTGCCATTGACCGTACCTCGCTTATTGGACTTTACTTATATCAATTACAACACATTAGATTAACTTTGTTTCACTGTCAATACTAAGAATTCTGAATATTAAGATTCTGGATAAATTTCTGTGGTCTCAAGACCGGGGGTGCAAGTAAGGATGCTCGAAGGCCGATCAATTTGCACCTCGCGGCCCAAATGCTTGTGTAAGCCTCGGACAGATCGCGCGGGGAATTATTGTCGCAAATTAAATGCTTTACTTTTTTACACTAAAGTCTGTTCCCTGCATTCACCAATCCGCGATTGTGTCTGCGGTCAAGGTCAAAATAAGACAGCCCTGAATGGAAATACCTAGAACGCGGTCACTGCAAATCTGCCGAAAGCATTTACCGGCGCGGGGTTAACTTTTACCTCAACAAGACGAGGCAGCACTTGTTCTCAATGTCACTGCCAGCTACTTGTAAATTCTATTTTTCGGGCTGGAAATCCCCTCAAAACCCCAAATACCAACGAGCAATCTTCTATTAAGGTGTTGAGCATATAACTTCCACAGAACGCAGTGTGGGGAAGGCAATTAGGTAAAAATTGAAGGAAATTTCACCTCTTCTTTGAACGGGTTTAAGCTAAAACCCGAGTCAATGGGCGCGGCAGAAACATCGGGCAGCCACTAAGAGGGGAATAGTTTTGATCGGGTGAGATTGCTTCGCGACTCTTAACACTTCGCCAGGACTCTGTAGATTTCTAGGGGGAACTCGGGAAAATCCTCCTCCTCCGGCCCCAATCCAGAAAATTTGAGGTTATTTCCACAGGGGAATTGAAAAAGACCGAGTTAAATGCACAACTGCTTAAATGTTTGATGCACTACAAATTAGCGGCGGTTCCCGGCATGGAGTTTCGATGGAAATGTATTGGTTTCGACTCGTGGCCTGTAAACTGCCATACTCTCAAAATTTATGTACCAACTGGAGGGGCGCGTCAAACTCACAGCCACTTCCATAATTAATTATTGTGAAATATAGCAAGCGCGCTGACGGTGAGGACCTTCTTAATGGTTGCAACTGTGGCTTTTATTGTCTTGTGCCGAATGACGAATGCTCCTGCTGCCGAATCAGCCCGCGCAAAAACACATACAAGCCACCGACTCTTGTCGTGGTGAGATCAAAATTTTAGAGTCTTGTTCCAGTTCCCAGATTTGTCTGTCGAGTAAATTTAAAATCTCAAATCCTTCGACTCAGGGTTCAAGCCGAAGTCTAAAATCTACAATCGACTGACGAATTTCATATCAAGCAGTCCCGGACTTACTCTCTCGACGAGAAACCCGGTTTCTTCCTAGATGCTTGGTTGCGCTGCTGCTTATTTTCGGTAAAAACCGGCTTGATGAAGGTAAGTCCGAGATTCAATCGAGCAGCATACTTTTGATCACTTTTCCAGCGGGAACCTATAACGAATGGCCAGCAAAAACCCCACCCAGTTTGGAGCCAGGCTAAGAGGGTCTAAATTCAGCATTGCAGTGGGCGATCGCTTTTAGTGACGTTGTTGCAGGTAATTTTGCGACAGGGGAGTCCGTACCGCCGGCAGTAACTCTTCTGGTTTCGTGCTTCGCTGGTTCGAGTACCGCCACCCAAAAAAGCCAGCACTCAAAGCAACGGGGAACAAGCAAAGCATCAGGGCGACAGATTTTTTCAACCCCGGTTTTTTTAACGGTTTCTGAGTCGCTGCAGCGGCGCGAGTTGCTTGGATCGCCGAACACTCAGAATTAGGAATAGAGGACGGCGAAGCCGTCGGTGAGTTTGGTGAATTAGTAGCATCGGGTCGATCGTTCTGGTGAACCCAATCCCTGCGATCTTTTAATGGGTCGGGAAAATATTCCCAGACTTCGCCGTCAGAATTGTCTGACTCATGCGATCGATTGGCTGGGATTGGGGGGTATGGGGCGATCGCCGAAACCGAAGACGGAGCCTTCCATTCTGTACCCGCGAGCGCCGGTTGCGTTCCCGACGCGATTATGTGCACCATAGAACCGGATGTCGCGCTGTGGGCTGGGGCGCCGATCAAATAGCCGTCAAAGTCCGGGTGCTGGTAGAGAATAGGCAAAGCCCAGTATAGCTGGTGAGAACCGTAGGCAGAAATTAGCCCAGCTCTGGCCCGGCTCAGGCTCAGATCAACTGGATAGCCTTGATTGAGGTTGCGGTAAAACAACCGCGTCAGAGTTAGGGCTACATCGTCGGGGATGCTTTCTGCCATTGCTAGCACTGCCGGAATGCCCCGCTTCACTAGAGCTTCGGTTAAGTTCCGTTCCGGGCTGTCGTCCGCGAGATCGGAGGGGTCGCCGTAGGCGCCGCGGCAGGAGTTGAACACGGCCATCTGAATACCGTTGTTAACAAGCAATCCAGCTAAGTCGTCGCCACTCAAGGTTTCGGTTAAGCCGGTGCGGCTGCTGACTAGGTAGAGTTCGCCACCTCTGGAACCTAAGTTGCTGTGGCCTGCGTAGTGCAGGACTTGGTAGTGTCCTTGTTCTAGGGCTTGGGTAAGTTGTTCTCGATCGGGCTGTTCGAGAATCGTCAGTTGAATTTCCGGGGAATGGGGGCTGTTTTTGAGAGGATTACCCGTGCGGTTTTGGAGTTCTTGTTGCAGGTGGAGCACTTCTCGCTTGAGCTGCAAGCTGTCTCGATCGCTCGGAGAGGCGATCGCCATTAAAATTTTTAGCGGCCCGCTACTAGGCAGTATCCGGGTTTGTTTGAACAAACTTGTACCTGGTTGGTAGCGTGAAAACACGACATCGGTGCCGGTTGCCAAAGGGCGATCGCCGGCGTGCAGAACTTCCCACGGCAGCCGCGGCAAGCGCCGGCCTTTGAGTCCGAGTCGCAGTTGCAGCACTTCTCGGCGGTGCTGGGCGATGCCTTGAGCGCAAGTCCAGCTATCGCGCAAGTTTCCTTGAAACAGCCCGCTGTATAATTGTTGTCCGAGCGCTACTAAATTCGGCGCTGAGTTGTGTCCCGAACGGGAGATCCCGCGACCAGCAAAACTGCTTCCCTGTACTGCTTTTCCTTGGAGCAAGCCCACCAGCGGGTCGTTCATCAGTTGAGCAGAGAGTGCAAGCCATTCATTGATCGGCCAGCGGACTTGTTGTTCGGCTAAGGGTACACCGGGTGCAACCCTTTCTGTCCGCACTAGATATTCGTCGTCTCCAACTGGAGTGACTGAGAGTTGAAATTCCTGGCTCACGGATTTAGCGCCCTCCCGCCTTAATTCTGAATTTGCCTGCGTTTTTGCGGCTAGCAATAGCGATCGGCAAAATAATTTTTACTTTTTCAATCAAAGTTTCTGAATGCGCTTCCCCCGATCGGGCGATCGCTAGGGTCATATATATTTGTTCAAACACTTTGAGGATATAAAAGTTGTACTTTAATAACAGTTTATTAGTTTTGATTGCCCTGTGGCTCGGTGAAAGCCGAATTTTCTGCAATCTTTGTATCTTTAACATTTTGCACCTCTACCGCAGACCCCTTTAGATTCGTCGTGAACTTGAGTTTCTCATTGCTGAGTAAAGTTAAATTGGAGGCACTTTACCAGGCGGATCTCTAGTTCTTATTAAAATTACTTCGGCTCTCGCCAACCGGTTTCAGGGTAATATCGCAGGGAAAGTTGAGTATTTTATTTTTTTTGGCGATCGGTCGATCGGTCTTTACCGCTTATCCTCTACCACCAACCCCCCATGTGTAATCTTGATTTTGTGTCAATTAATTAATTGGTCAGCCCTGGGTTCTCATCCGTAAGCCCTCCGCCCTCATCCTTAAGACCTCAGTGGCGATCGGTAATTGATAGTTGACAATCCATAATTGCCAATAACTTATTGCTAATTTTCCGCTTCTATGATATAGTATAAAACTTTTAATTTAACTCTCTTAATCTAGTTAAAGTTAAGCAGCAAAAATAAACGTAAGCAGCCAAGAACTCTCAACAATACAATGGCAATCAAATTATTCCGGTACTCTTCAGCAACCATAATTTTTGGCATCTAGAGGATTAAGCCTCATCAGGCCGGTTTCTCGGAAAATTATTGGATTTGGTAGCAAAGCCTCTACAAAACAACAGGGTTGGGCAGCCTCGCCGTGGGTCGTGCCCGCTCAAAATGCCGATCGAGCTTGCAACTGTCACCAAAAACGAATTCTGCCCCTTTACTACTTTTTGGCACTTTTTGCAATCTGTCTTGAGATTGATATATTTTGGCAGAATTCTTAGTATTGATCCGAAAAAATTTTTTTCTCAGTTCGCGAGGTTTCCTAGAATCGAGAAAAAATTGTGCAACTAAAAATTAGAACAAATATTTGCCCGGGCGAATTATCTAAATTTCTAATTAATCATGGGGAACTAAAATTAGAAGCGTGCAGTCGTTTAGTCAAGAGATTCAAATCCTAAGTCAGGGAAGGATTTGTCAAAGCTGGGAGTGTTACAAAACTTCCATACACCCAGCCAAGCTCGGAAAAAATGCAAGGGAAAAATTTGGGGGGATACAGGTTTTGGGTAGTTATTTAGGAGTTGTCAGTTGCGAGTTTAAGTTCAGCTAATTCACTGTAGAAATTACGTAGATAATCTACAATCAGGGGCCCTTCGGTCCAGCTTACTGTAGAAATTACCGAGAACATCTCAAATGCTCGGCGCTTCGGCGCAGTAATTACAGTGTAGGTTGCGGATCAATTAATTTTGGTAGGCAATTGCAGAATATAAAACTCGCAACAGAGCGAAAAAAACCTTGCCGTTTAAGTGGCATCTATAATAGTAAAGATGAGGAAACCAGCTCCTCTAGCAGGCGAAAGCATGAAGTTAAAAAAACAATCTTCTGCAGCGTCCTGTTTGCTGATAAATTGATTCTAAGAAGCTTACCATTTTTTTGGAAATATCAACGATGGAACTACTTGAAGAAGAACAGGGAACACTTTTTGCCTTTCAACAAGATGAAACAGGAATTCCTGAGATGACAGAGACAGATCCCAAGTTGTTTACTACACCGATCCCCATCGGTGACGGGGTGGATTTAGGCAACAACAGCCCTCCTTCCGATGAGAAGTTAAAGGACTTAATTGACGCAGCGCTGAGCGAAAACACCGCCGACATTAACGCCTTAATTCCGGATCAGTCTAACGGTACACCCGAAACAGGTGCTGCTGATGACAGCCAAATGGCGGAATCTACCGGCGTACTAGAAGAAGGTGTGGGCGACATAGATGACGATGACTTCGACGATGGCAGCGACATCCCTCCCCGCCGCCGAACCGTCCTCGGTAGCGATGACGATGACTTAATTGTCGCCACCGACGAAAACGAGGAGATATTCGGCAATCAAGGCGAAGACACAATCAAAGGAAACCGTGGCAGAAAAAATACAATCTTCGGGGGTAAAGGTAACGACGATTGCGAGGGCGGCGAGGACGACGATGTAATAAAGGGCGACAAAGGAAACGACAAGGTTAAGGGCGACAAAGGCAACGACAAGGTTAATGGCGGTAAAGAGAACGACAGCCTTTTTGGCGGTACCGGCAATGACACCTGCGAAGGCGATGACGGCGATGACTGGGCCAACGGCAACGAAGGAGATGATGACGTTAAGGGTGGCGCCGGCAGTGATACCGTCTATGGCGGCAAAGGCAACGACGATTGTGAGGGCGACGAAGGCAACGATGTCGTCAGGGGCGATCGAGGCAACGACGATTGTGAGGGCGGCGACGGCAACGATACCGTTAACGGCGGTAAAGATAACGATACCGTGAAGGGCGGTGCAGGCAGCGACAAGTGTGAAGGCGACGACGGCGACGACAGCGTTAGCGGCGGCACCGGTAACGATACCGTGAACGGCGGTGGCGACAGCGACGTTTGCAGTGGCGACGACGGCGACGACAGCGTTAGCGGCGGCACCGGTAACGATACCGTGAGCGGCGGTGGCGACAGCGACGTTTGCAGTGGCGACGACGGCGACGACAGCGTGATGGGCGGTGCCGGCGACGATACCGTGAGCGGCGACGCAGGCAACGACCTGTGTGAAGGCGACGACGGCGACGACAGCGTGATGGGCGGTGCCGGCGACGACAGTGTGATGGGCGGTGGCGGCAACG
>NZ_JAUBSD010000007.1:42749-80561 GCF_036704575.1 Microcoleus sp. K5-D4 | reverse complement strand
GTGTGAAGGCGACGACGGCGACGACAGCGTGATGGGCGGTGCCGGCGACGACAGTGTGATGGGCGGTGGCGGCAACGATACCCTCGTTACTGGCGACGGCAATGACGTGGCAGGCGGCGGCGACGGCGACGACAGCGTTAGCGGCGGCGGCAACGGCGACGATACGCTGATGGGCGGCAACGGCAACGATACGCTGATGGGCGGTACTGGCAACCATACCTGTATAGGCGGTGTTGGAGATGACGACTATGTCCTGAGTAACGGTAACGCTGGGGTAACTGCAGTCATCGCTGACTTCGAGGACGGCAGCGACCAGTTTCTGCTGTTTGGCGACTTGAACTTTAGCAGCTTGACCTTTATACAAATCGGTGTCAATACCGAAATTCGGGTCAATAACTTCGCGATCGCGCTATTGTTGAATGTCAACGCAACGCTTATCACTGCGGCCGACTTTTTGGGAGTTAATCCTCAAACTCCAACTCCAACTCAACCTCAAACTCCAACTCAACCTCAAACTCCGATTTTTAACCCTCCGCAACTGGAAGTTAGTGAGACCCTGATTGCTGGTTCCAGCGGCCAGGAGCAAACTATTACTCCTGATTTGTTGCGTGTTTCCGATACCGGGCAAGGTCCTGGCGGCATAACCTTCACGCTAACCGAGCTGCCCCCTGCTACAACCGGGCAACTATTTGTTAAGGGAGTCGCCGTAACACAAACGGGCGTTACCTTCACTCAAGAAGACATTAACGCAGGCAGGGTAACTTTCAGAGCGGCAGTAGGTTTTGTCGGTGCGGCTACTTTTGGTTTTGAAGCTACCAACGGCCAAAGAGCTCTCACCGGCAAGCGTTTTAGCTTGAAAATCGAGCAAAATTCCTTTAATTTTGCTGGCAATCCAGAAGGTCAAGCTATTGCCGGTTCTGCGACGCTCCCTAACAACATCGTAGGCAGCGATGGTAACGATAACATTACAGCCGGTAAAGGCAAAGACACAATCATCGGCGGCAAAGGCAAGGACACAATCATCGGCGGCGATGGCGATGACGATATCGACGGCGGCGATGACGATGATTATATCGAAGTTAGCCTAGGCAAAAACACACTAAAAGGAGGCTTGGGCAAGGACACAATTAAAGGCGGCAATGACGCTGACGATATCGACGGCGGCGATGACGATGACAATATCGAAGCTGGCATCGGCGATGACACAGTAATAGGCGGTGCTGGGAATGACACATTAAGTGGAAATGAGGGAAATGACACGATCGAAGGCGGCCTAGGAACCAATGTTCTAAGTGGGGGTGATGGAAACAATCGCTATGTTTACCGCACTTCCCGCCAACAGATTCAAACAGTTGCAGAAGCTGACTTAATTACTGACTTTAAGGTCGATGGCGATCTTTTAGAGCTTTCTACGGCAGCTTTTGGTAATCTCACCGTTTCTAGCTTGACCCGACTGGATATTACTGCTACTACTGCTGTTGGGTCGATCGGCAGCGCTAATTTGCTCGACTTCACCACGGATATCACTGTTACCAGCATCGCGTCTTTGCAAGCGCGGTTTGTAGCTTTGGGTGGCAACGGAGACGTGCCTACTTTCTGTCAGTTTATAGATGCCGAGACCGGCCGTTCCGTACTGGTATTTTCTGTTGAGGGGCGCTTTGAAGTTGTCACCAGTTTCTCGGCGAGCATTCGCCTGCAACTCAGTAACTTTGTCTTCACGGGCCCGCCACTAAATATTCCTGTCGGTACTGCTGGTGCTGACAATGTGGATTTCACCACTTCTCCGGCCCCAGTTAATTACGATGGTTTAGCAGGCGATGACAAGATTGTCGGCAGCAACTTTAACGATAGCCTCAAGGGCGGCGACGGCAACGATACCATCACCGGCGGCGTCGGTTTGGATGTCATAAGCGGTGGCACTGGTTCGGATCTGTTTGTTTACAGGACAACTAAAGAAGGCGGCGATAAAATTTCCGACTTTACTGTTGGGGTAGACAAATTCGAGTTTAGCGCGAGCGCTTTCGGCAATTTGACTACGACTAACTTTGACGGTGTTAGCGGGGTTTCTCCTGACATTACTGGCAAAGAGTTAGTGATTTTCACCGGCGGCAGTTATGCCTCTTTGGAAGCTGCACAAGCTAAGGCCGTGGGCAATTCTACAACTGCTGGTTTCTTCGCCTTTACGAATGCGTCGAACGAGACTGTGTTGTATTTTGACTCGAACGGTACAGTGGCCGGTGGTTCGACGCTTATTGCTTCCTTGGGTACGGCTGCTAGCAATCTGGGAACGGCGGACTTTGTATTTACAGGTACTATCGCCTCTCCTGCTGGTACTACTACCAACTCAGGCAGCGTTGTTGATTTAACTGCTGCTGGGAACACTTACCCGACCGGAGTTAACAATTTCGGTTCTGGTGCTGGCGGTTACAATTTCACCACTCCTGTCTTGTTTACCGGAAATGCTGATGCTAACAGCGTCACTGGTACTGAGTTTGCTGACATCCTCAGCGGCGGCAGCGGTGCAGATATTCTGACTGGCGGTTCTGGTGCGGATCTGTTTGTTTACAAAGCAACAGGCGAAGGCGGTGATACGATTACTGACTTTACTGCTGGAACTGACAAATTCGAGTTTAGCGCGAGCGCTTTCGGCAATTTGACTACGACTAACTTTGACGGTGTGAGCGGTTCAACTCCTGACATTACTGGCAAAGAGTTCGTGATTTTCACCGGCGGCAGTTATGCCTCTTTGGAAGATGCACAAACTAAGGTCCTGGGCAATTCTACAACTGCTGGTTTCTTCGCCTTTACGAATGCTGCGAACGAGACTGTGTTGTATTTTGACTCGAACGGTACGGTGACAGGTGGTTCGACCTTGATTGCGAATCTGGGTACTGCTGCTAGCAATCTGGGCACGGCGGACTTTGTATTCACAGGTACGATCACGTCTTCTGACACTGGTACTTCTCCCACTGGTACTACTACCAGCTCCGGCAGCGCTGTCGATTTAATCACTAATCCCGGTACTTTCCCGACCGGAGTTAACAATTTCGGTTCTGGTGCTGGCGGTTACAATTTCACCACTCCTGTCTTGTTTACCGGAAATGCTGATGCTAACAGCGTCACTGGTACTGAGTTTGCTGACATCCTCAGCGGCGGCAGCGGTGCAGATATTCTGACTGGCGGTTCTGGTGCGGATCTGTTTGTTTACAAAGCAACAGGCGAAGGCGGTGATACGATTACTGACTTTACTGCTGGAACTGACAAATTCGAGTTTAGCGCGAGCGCTTTCGGCAATTTGACTACGACTAACTTTGACGGTGTGAGCGGTTCAACTCCTGACATTACTGGCAAAGAGTTCGTGATTTTCACCGGCGGCAGTTATGCCTCTTTGGAAGATGCACAAACTAAGGTCCTGGGCAATTCTACAACTGCTGGTTTCTTCGCCTTTACGAATGCTGCGAACGAGACTGTGTTGTATTTTGACTCGAACGGTACGGTGACAGGTGGTTCGACCTTGATTGCGAATCTGGGTACTGCTGCTAGCAATCTGGGAACGGCGGACTTTGTATTTACAGGTACGATCGCATCTTCTCCTGCTGGTACTACTACCAACTCAGGCAGCGTTGTGGATTTAATCACTAATCCCGGTACTTTCCCGACAAACGGAGTTAACAATTTCGGTTCTGGTGTTGGCGGTTACAACTTCACCACTCCTGTCTTATTTACAGGAAGTGCGACAGCTAATAACGTCACCGGCACTGAGTTTGCTGACATCTTGAACGGCGGATCGAGTGCTGATATTTTCGACGGCGGTGCAGGTAACGACAGCATCTTCGGCGGCGCGGGTAGCGATACTCTCAACGGCGGCGAGGGGAATGACACTTTAATCGGTGGTGTGGGAACCAATGTTCTCAACGGCGGTGCTGGTTTGGATGTGTTTGTGTTCAGCGGAACTACTGCTGAGGGCGGGGATGTAATTACCAATTACAGCACTGCTGACGATCTAATTAACCTCGACAGCACTGGTTTTGCAGCCTTTACCACCGGATCTGGGCCTTTGGGTTCGAGTTTCTACGCTTACAGCAGTACAGTGTCTGATGTAACTGTGTTTGAAGGAACTTTAACCGGGCCGTCCATCATGGCTATCTACGACGGTTTGTCTACTAAACTGTATTACGATAGCAACGGTTCTACGGTTGGTGGTAACAGTTTGTTTGCCACTGTCGATGTCAATTTGGGAGTTTCCGGTAATTCTGAATTGTTCTTGTTCTAAACGGCAAGAATTCTAATCGGGATATCGGTACGGTTAGGGACACAGCAATGCTGTGTCCCTACAATACAGAGGTAAGGACATAGTAATACTGTGTCCTTTTTTTTTGTAATTGTTAAACAATTTAGTTGCTATTTTTTGGGTAGGGAAATGGCATTGCCGTGTCCTCTTTTGCGTTGTTGTCGATGGTTGGAGTCGATCGCACTCGCGAGGGCAATTTCACCATCCCATCCGGTTTATTTTACCCGTTACCCGAAATCTGGATACAGCGCCGTGCCATTTCCATACAATTAATCGGGATGTGGTTAAATTTGTATTCATTAATCCCTCTCCTATGCAAGTAAAAACGCCACTTTACTTTTTGAGAGTAAATTGTCATAACTTTGATTTTAGTCAACAGCTTTTTTAACCATTAAGTGCGACACCTAATAATTCTTGTCCTCCAAAATATAATAAAAATTTATAATTTAATCGTAGGAGTGAAGCGGGCCATGCCCCTCCTACAAATAAAGTCCTCGATCGCCCCCATCTAAAATCTATGAGTGCCCCATTGAGTACCCAAAATCCCTTGTCAGTCTCTTTCGTCGATGTGGAGGCGGCGGCAAAGCGCTTGCAGGGCAAAGCTTTCAAGACGCCGGTGCTGACTTCGGAAACTTTCAACAAACGCACAAATTCTCAGGTATTTTTCAAATGCGAAAACTTTCAGCGCACGGGTTCGTTTAAATTTCGGGGTGCTTGCAATGCTTTGATGCAGCTATCTGAAGCCGAAAAACAGCGGGGAGTGTTGACTTTTTCTTCGGGAAATCACGCGCAGGCGATCGCCCTGGCGGCGCGGTTGCTAGAAATTCCTGCTACTGTTGTCATGCCTGCTGATGCGCCCAAAGTCAAGCAAGAGGCGACTCGCGGCTATGGTGCGGAAATTATTTTGTACGATCGCACTCAAGTTGCGCGGGAAGAGCTCACTGCCAAAATTGCCGAGGAGCGACACTTGACAATTATTCCTCCTTATGATGACGCGCGGGTGATTGCGGGACAAGGTACGGCGGTGCTGGAATTAATCGCAGAAGTTGGGGAGTTGGATTTGCTGTTAGTTTGCTGCGGTGGCGGGGGTTTGCTGTCGGGATGCGCGATCGCAGCAAAAACTTTGTCTCCGCAGTGTAAAGTAATAGGAGTAGAACCCGAGCAAGCAGACGATGCTGCGCGATCGTTCCGCACGAAAACCCTACAAACTGTTACTAACCCGGATACGATTGCTGACGGTGCGCGCACGCCATCTTTGGGGAAATTAACCTTTCCTTTGGTGCTGCATTATGTGGACGATATGGCAACAGTTTCCGAAGACGCAATTCGCCAGACAATGTTTTTTATGTGGGAACGCATGAAGATAGTTGTGGAACCGACGGGAGTGTTAGCGGCGGCGGCTTTGTTGTCAGGTGTTGTGAAGGCTGAAAATGCGAGTATTGGCGTGATTGTGAGTGGAGGAAATGTGGATTTGAGCGAAGTTGATCGGTTTTTTTCACTATAATTAAGTCTGTCACTTTGTTGGTTCGTCAGTCCGAAAGTCCGCCGGGCGTTTAAACCCGTGTCTAATAGCAAAAGTCCTCGAAAAAGGACTGGAAAGCATTTTTTATTTTTATCTTTAGTCCACTGAAGTGGACTTGCTCTGTGAGACGGGGGTTAAAACCCCCGGCGGACTTTCGGGCAAACGCCAATTATTCATGCAAGCGTCAAATATTCATGCAAGCGCAAAATATGGACAAATTTTACCAAATTAAAGAGTGATCTGATAAAATGCTTCCACAACAAACTTCCATTTAATAGCACAATGTCTTCAGAAACCAACTCAACGGCTCAATCTACAACTGGTGCAGATGCGATCGATGTTGCGATCGCCTCTGGAATCGACTTTGACGGTACTCCGATTCCGCAAGCAAAATTAGACCTCTACAAGCAAGTGATGGGATTAGAAGCCGGCAGACAGCGCAGTGGCGTGTCAAATACAATGCGATCGCGCATTGTCCGAATCGGTGTCAAACATCTGCCTCAAAGCGAGCTCGATAAAATGCTCGTTGCTGCTGACTTCGCGCCACTGAAAGATAAAGAAGTTGCGTTTTATTACGGCGGCAAGTAAAAATTATCTACCCTTTTAGACAGATGAACAGTCATCCCCAAATCGGTCAAACTGGGGACAAATCCTAGCAGAGGGTAAGTTTATGAACACTAACGGTAGTAAAGTCATCAGCAACCTCGAGTACGATTTGTTAACAGTTTTGCAAAACAAGTCTGAAGCTTTGAAAGCCTACGACACTTACATGAAAGATGCTCAAGAAATGGGTTCTCAGCCTTGTGCTGAACTGTTTCAAAAATTGCAGCAAACTGACATGGAACACGCGCAGGAAATTCGGCAGCACCTTCAACAGGTAATGCAGCACGGCAAGATGTAAAGCTGGTGCAACTAGCTCGCCCAGCTATGAGTTATAAGTTATGACTTAAGTAGTAGCAGCGCTCAGTTAAAGAGTTGGGGATTCACAACTCCTCTTCAATTCCTTAAACTCTGTATCTACCGAGCGATGGAAAAGTCAATCTGACCGCTCAACCAATGTCGCTGATAACTCTTAATTCATAACTAGCAACTGGTGACACCGCTTCTTGAAACTTCAGCTACGGCTAGGGACTTAGGCTTTGCTTAAGTCCTTACCTATCTAGTCGTATAGGTTATAAAATCTCAGGTTTTAAAGCTCGTTCCATCAACGATAAAACGGCTTGTTCTGGAGTAATTTCACTATTTAATAAGCGATAAACTTGACGAGAAACAGGAACTTCTATGCCGCGTTGATTAGCCAAATCAATCAACACATTAGTAGTATTAACACCCTCAGCAGTGCTCTGCAATTCCTGCAAAATTTGCTCCAAAGATTTGCCTTCAGCTAATCCGAAACCAACCCGATAATTGCGCGATAAAGGACTGTTGCAAGTAGCGAGCAAATCTCCCAAACCAGACAAACCGTAAAAAGTTTCTGCGCGAGCTCCCAAACGAACTCCCACCCGAATCATTTCCGGCAAAGCGCGAGTCAGCAGAGCCGATTTAGCATTAGTTCCTAATTGTAAACCGTCGCAAACACCAGCGGCGATCGCAAATACATTTTTCAAAGTTCCACCTAACTCAGTCCCCAGCGGGTCTTCATTCACATAAACCCGAAAAATATCGGAACTGTAAATATTTTGCACTTGCTTTGCCGCCGCTAAATCCGAACTCGCGGCTACCGTTGCCGCCGGCAATCCCTGCTGAATTTCCTCGGAAAGATTGGGGCCGGAAAGTACCACAATTGAATTGTTAGGAAAAGCATTTTGCCAAATTTGAGACGGAGTGCGCGTGCTCGCGGGGTCTAAACCTTTGGTGACAGTAACTATAATTGTACTGGGACTTAACTCTAACGCCAAAAGTCGATCGACTGTTGCTCCAACTCCTTTCATCGAAACTGCCGAAACAACAACATCCGCACCTGTTATAACTGATTCTAGATTAACAGAACTGCTGCGCGACCACAAATTAACTCGAGATCCTTTTTTGCCTCCCAGATTGGCCAGTGCCGAACCCCAAGCACCTCCGCCTAATATTGTCAAGCTTGCCATAGAATTTAGTTTAATGAATTTAACCGCAGATTAACACAGATAAATCATCGATAAATCATAGCAATTAATCTGGTTTAATCCGCGTGCATCTGCGGTTAACAAATCCTCACCCTACAAACGCGGCCGCAATCCATAATGACGGTAACGCCAATAATCTCGTAAAATGCGATCGTGATCGAAACATAATTGGTGGGGAATCTGCCAAGATTCAAAAATTTTTAAATTTTTAGCATCGTCGGCGGCTTGAGGTTCGCCCGTTGCAGAAGCCAAAAATACAATACTGATAGTGTGTTCGCGGGCGTCGCGATTTGGGTCGGAATAAACGTAAAATTGCTCAATTAATTCTACATTCAAACTCGTTTCTTCTAAAGCTTCGCGTTTTGCCGCCGTTTCTACCGATTCTCCGTAATCGACAAAACCTCCGGGAATTGCCCAGCCGTAGGGAATATTGCGGCGTTCGATGAGTATGATCGGCCGATGGGGGCGATCGGCTAATTCGATGATAATATCAACTGTAGGAGCGGGATTTTTGTATGTCATTTGCAAAGGAAGAAGGAAGGCACGACAAGAATTTTGACACGGATAAACGGCTTAATTTCAACTGGTTCGGAGTTCCTTCTTCCTGCTGAATCATGCTAAACCGCGAATTAGTACGCGCTGCTTTTGCAAAACCTCTGAGTACAGCTTTTCCAACTCAGTAATATTCTGACTGAGAGTGTATCGCTCCATCGCTCGTTGGCGTGCTTTTTGACCAAGCAGCATTCCCAACTCAGGATGATCGCAAAACAGCGGCAGCAACGTTTGCAACTGACTCCGTACCCGCTGAGTGTTCAAAACTATCCCCGCGCCTTCCTCCAATGCCTCGCCGTCTGCACCGGCATCCGTTGCCAAACAAGCTAAACCGCAGGCCATCGCTTCCAGCAGCGACAGCGACAGTCCCTCCACCAAAGAAGGCAAAATAAATACGTCTGCACCCCGCAGAATTTCGATCCGGCGTTCCTCCTCAGCAACAAATCCCAGCCACACAATGCCATCCTCTTCGCCGTAAAACAGTTGCAGCGAGGCTGCTAGGGGCCCGTCGCCTACGATCGCCAATACGTTACCCGGGCCAAAATTGCACTGTTTCCATGCCTTGAGCAAAGCCTCGACATTTTTCTCCTGGGCAATGCGGCCTTGGTAAACAAAAATTCGATCGGCCTTTAATTCCGACTTCAACCCCGAAGGGCCTGGAGAATATTTAACAGCATCCACGCCGTTGGGAATCACTGCCACCCGTTCTTCCGGCACTCCCAAACGCACCAAAATATCCCGCTGAATGTAAGAAAATACGATCGTCGAGTCGTAGTTCGCCAAAAACGGAGCGTAAAGTTGATACATCAGGTGTTGGGTTCCTGATGTCAAATTCCGCAATTTGCGATCGAACGGCGGGTGAAAAGTCGCCACCAGAGGCAAATTCAATTCTTGACAAATTTCCGGCAGCAGAAAGTCCAGAGGCGAAAGCGTCAGGGAAGCGTGAACCACATCGGGTTTGAGCCGCCGCAGAGATTTCATCAGCACTGTGCGGGACTTGAGAGTGGGAATCGTATAAATTTGCGACTTGTAGTGACAGGGTAAAGAAACTTCGTTGCAACTAGCGGGCGAGAGCGAATTGGTATATGAGGTTTGAGCAATTCCCTTGCCCCACGAACCATTTGCCATGTTCCACCCCGTATTGTTCCTGTCTAGTGGGCCCGCTTCTTGGGCGAAGTGCAGGAAACTGACCTGGTATCCCCGGTCTAATAGTGCGTTGGTGACTTCCCTGGAGTAAGTGACGTTACCGCAAAAAGGTGATTTTTTTCCTAGCCAAGCGATGTGCATTCCAGTAAATCAGAGTTTGTTATTTTTTAGATTCGATCGACTTTGCTATTACTGCTACGGAAAATATACCAGGTTAAGACACCCCCAGCCATCGCTAATCCTGCTAAACCCAAAAATACTGTCGGCAAACCCAGAAATGTTTCCGCTACCCCGGCCAAAGCCAACGGTAAACTCAAAGCGATATTAGTGGCATTGTTTTGGAGCCCGAAGACTTTTCCCCGCATTTCTTCTGGGGTTTCTGCTTGAATTGTAGTCTGCATCGGCACTCCCACCAATGAAGCAAATAAACCCAACAGAGTAATGAACAGCACCGAGAGCCACAAATGGTGTGTAAATGCAGAAAGGCCCATCAAAGCAAGTGCCATGCCGATCGATCCGATTAAACTCAGTTGGGAGTGAGAAAATTTATGGCCGAGATAGCCGACTGTCGTCGCCCCACCCGCCATGCCAACCCCCACCGCCGCCAGCAAAAAGCCAAATTGTGATGCTTTCATACCGGGGAGGATTTCTGCCAGCCGAACTGCTAGAACTGCCAAGGCTGCAAAAATGGAAAATAGAATAATTAGTTGAATTAAAGCATTGCGGACTTTTGGTTGATCGTTGATGTAACGCAGGCCATCTCGCAAATCTGCTAAGGGGTGCGGCGGTTCGTGTTCGACTTCGTTTTTTTCGCCTGTTTTCATCGACAGCAACAGCACTCCGGCGAAGGCGTAACTTCCCCCTACTACTAATTCTTTGCCGATTCCCAGTCCGCCGCCGAGGTTGGAAAATAGGGTGTCGGCTAAAGCTAGTAAGGGTTCTCCGACTGCGAAGCCAATAATCACCGACCCCATCATGGTTGTGGTGTAGAGGGAGTTTGCCGATAGCAGGTGGCGGCGTTCCACAATTAGGGGAATCACTGACTGTTCTGCTGGGGCGAAAAATTGAGTTAGAGTCGAAACGAGGAATGTCACTAGCAGCAGCAAGCAGAATCCGAGCGGCAGTTGACCGAGTTCCCACCCGTCAGAGAGCCACAGCAGTACGGGCAATGTTAAAACAAAGCCTCCCCGCAGGAGGTTTGTGGCTACGAGCACTGCTTTTTTCGACCAGCGATCGACATACACGCCTGCAGCAGCTCCGAACAGCACTGCGGGAATGGTAAAGGCGATCATGATTGCCGATACCCACCTGCTGATGGTTTGATCTGGCGCTTGAAAGCGGCTGGCCACGAGGGCGATCGTCAGTACGAGATAAACTTTATCTGCTAGTTGGGAAAAAACTTGCCCACTCCACAATGCTAGAAAATTTGGGTTTTTAAGCACTGGCAGAAATCCCGTTTCTTTTTCGGGAGTTTCGGCTACTGCTTCCGAGACTTCTGCTGCTGGCTCTGGTGTGGGAACCGGGGCGATTGCTTCGGGTTGTGGGCTATTGCCGTTGGTTGACTCTGTTTTGGGAGTTGTGGGGTATTTATCCATTTCTGGGTCTGGGACGTTGCTCCATTGTCGATCGGCGGAGACGGGATAAGAGTCAAAATCTGGAAAATTTTCTCGTTCTTCCATCTTGTGGTGGGTCACAGCTAACACAGATATTCTCAAATCAGAATCGGACAGTCGCATCATAGGATTTGGGTGGATGGCCTGGGATGGTGGAGGTTGGGGGGATGGGAATTTGAAATTGAGGTGTTAACCCCTAAGTTTATTAATAATCTCGTAACTTTATCTCTATCTATTATCTGATGTTGCAACAACCTTGAGAATTTACCTGAAATGGTCGGCTGGTTCGGGTATCCGGCAGGTTGGGGGTGCGATGTACGATCGCCCGTTCACCTATTTAAATCAACACTCAAAGTTTAAAACTCAAAACTCTCTAGGTAGGTGTCGATCGAGCTTCCCGATCTAATCGTGCAACCTAAATGATACTGGGCATATTGTCGCAAAATATTTTCTACTGATACCCAAGTTGTTCGATCGGCAATCCCCTCTTCTAGTTCTGGACTAGCCAACTGTTGCAGCGCTGCTAATTCATTAGCATTGATCTCAAAATTTGTCAAGTGCTTGCTGCCATTCGTTTGCCGGGAACGGGAGGCGGATTTGTACAAGCTACCGATTTCTGAAGAGAGTTCTGCCTCTAGGTTAGCTAGCTCGGGCAAGCTGAAGGTTCCCCCAGAGGGTATACTAAACCCGGTTTGCCAGTTCGGATCGGTGAAATTTGGGATGAGCGGCCCTCTGGTGGCGCAGCAAACTTGGACTTGGGGGGCGAGGCCGGCTAAGGCTAGCAGGTGAAAAATGCCGTGGCTGAGGTGGGCGACAAGCACGGCGGCGGATTCGATTTCTGTGCGATCGGACAAACGCTCCAAACGGCTCAAATGTTCGCCCAGCAACCAAAAGAGTTCTTCTTGGGGCTCGTCGGAAAGGGCACTGGCGATCGCTAATTCGGCCAGATATTGCGCGGCGGAGAGTTTTCCGAGGTTGCGGCTCAAACCCGGATGGGATTGTACCGTGTCGGCTTGGGTAATTTTGTCGAGCGATCGGCCTTTGGCAATTAGCAATTCGTTAACGACAAATAATTCGCTTCTACCGCCAATGGTCGATCGTTGTTTGCGAACACCCGGTGCTACGGCTCGAATTAAGCCGAATTCCCGCGTCAAAATTGTCAGCACTCGATCGGATTCGCCGATCGGTGCACTCTTAAGATTGATTCCAGTTGCTTTGTAAGTTCGAGTCACTCGATTTTAGATTTTAGATTTTAGATTTACTACAATACTTCGGACAGTTTCATTGTCCTCGTTGGTCGATCGACCTGGAACAGTCATTCTACAGTTGGCAATCAAAAACTGTCCGAAGTATTGTTATTAGACAGTAGCAAAAACCGTCCAGGACGCAGAAGTTTTAGTTGTATGGTGCGTAAGGGCGCACCAATTCCCAATTAGCCATTGCTAATAATTAATAATTAATGACTAATCACTAATCACTAATGACTTTTATCTAAATTATCGCGTTGGCGGATTAATTCTGGGCCACGAGAAGTCCCCAAACGAGTTGCCCCAGCTACCACCAAATCTAGAGCTTGTTCATGAGTACGAATTCCGCCGGCCGCTTTAATCCCAATCCGTCCCTTCGTAACTTCCTTCAGCAATCGCACATCGTCAACTTTCGCCGGGCCAAAAAAGCCAGTGTTGGTTTTGATGTAGGCGGCACCAGCTTCCATACAAATCTCCGCCGCTAATTGTTTTTCGGCATCGGAAAGCAGCGAACTTTCGATAATTGCTTTAATGGTGAGATTAGTTTCTTCGCAAATTTGGGCTAATTCCCGGTGGAATTCGTCGATTCTTCCAGCTTTCAACAATCCTAAGTTAACGGAGACATCTAACTCTACGGCTCCATTATCTGCTGCTTCTAGAGCTTCGTAAACTTTCACCGTTGAAGTCGAAGCACCGGTGGGAAAACCTATAACTGTACAGACTTTGGGACGTTTGCCGTGCAGCAGCTCAACTGCTTGCCGGACGTAGGCGGGATACACGCAAACTGTGACAAAGCCAAATCTCTCTGCTTGTTGGCAACAGTGTTCTACTTGCTCTGGCGTGGCGGTGGGGTCGATCAGGCCGTAGTCGATCAAGGGGGCAATATCGATATCTGCCTGGTTTGCAGCCATTGCTGTTTTTTCTCCGAAGTAACTACTTCCTTATTATGTAGCGAATTTACCAATCTTCGGTCGAAAGCGCCCGGGTACAACCTCCCGGATTCATCCGTGAGGTCGCTTTCTCCAATTCTCCAATTCTTCAATCTAAAATCTAAAATCTAAAATCGATTGACTTTACGCCCGGTTCTAACAAGTATAAATACTCAATTGACTCGTAAAAACTCTTGTGGGAATTGGTTTACCAATTTGTTTCAGAAAATAATATTTTGGTATCTGCCTTTAGATACATTTTTGATCTTTCTTTAGGTATACTTTGTTAAAAGGAGTTACGGTAGAGCCTGCGTCAGCTACGCTAGGGCAGAGCCTGGTAGCGGCTACTGTTTTTACTTTTAGTAGTGCTTTAAAAACATAAAAGCCAGTGCCAAGCATGAATCATTTAGAACTCGAACAAGAAATTGGGAAGATGGCTAGAGCGATGATGACTCGCAATAGCTTAATTGGTAAGGATTTGATTGCGGATCTCAGAGGGCGGCTGTCAGTTGACAGTGTAGCTGCTTTGATGATTGTCAGTATTGAGCGTTTGATTTGGTATGACTGCGAGTCCGTGATCTGGAGTTTGAGTTATTTGATTCCTGCTGACGTGATGGAAGAAATTCGCCGGATTACTGCGCTGGTTGTTTGCCAGCGGTTGATGGGCCAGGGTTTTCTGCTGGGGAAAGATTTTAGTATTGATGCAACAGGCCAGTTGCTATTGAGTGAGAATGCTAAAACAGCGGTTGTGGTTGCTTGAATTGGGCAACCAGAAGTAGAAGCTATTAGCAGTAGGAGATTTGCAGTTAGACTTGGGGCGCCCTAGGACTCTTTGTGTAACTGCAAACCTAATTCGGGATGCGGTAAGAGTTGCGTGATTCACGGAGAGTTAAGATTCGCAGCAGCTCTAAAAAACGATGAGTGCGGTTAGCTAACAGAGCTTTTTACTAGAGGAAAATAGTTAGTTTGGATCGCAAATTGTTGAGGTTGTTACTGGCAGTGTGTACGGGCGATCCCCCTGTATCAAATTTTTCATATTTTTAGTGGAATTACAGTTTTATTCCAGGTAGGGTTTCATGTAGAATCATCCCTAAGATAGATACAAAATATTATGAACTTACTTCAAAACTTGGAAGCGGCTTGGTATTACCATCTGGGTTCGCGCCACCTCGAAGCTAACGATGATCATGGTGCTCTGGCGAACTTTAACAGAGCTTTGAAGTTGCAATCAGATCATTATAAGGCTTGGTTCGGCCGAGGTATGGCTCTGGGGAAATTAGAACGGCACTTAGAGGCGCTGAAGAGTTTTGATGAAGCCTTGGCGGTGGAGCCGAATGCGAGCTTTGGCTGGCACAACCGGGCTATTGCTTTAGGAAAGTTGGGCCGCTGGTTGGAAGCTCTCAACAGTTTTGACCGGGCTCTGGAGTTCAGTCCGTGTTCGGCGAGTATTTGGCACAACCGGGGACTGACGCTGATCGATATGGGGCTGTACGAGAAGGCGGTTCTGAGTTTTGATCGCTGTTTAAATTTGTACCCGGAGGCTGCTTGGGCGTGGTACAACCGAGGTAATGCCCTGTTGGAACTCAAGCTTTACTATCAGGCGCTTAACAGTTTTGACCGGGCGATCGAGTTTAAGCCTGACGACGCGAAGGCTTGGTACAATCGCGGTATAGCTGCGAACTCTATGGGACTTTACAAACAAGCAGTGGCTAGTTTTAGCCGATCGATCGCTCTACAACCGGGCAGAGCCGAAGCCGTGGGCGAACGGAGAGTTGCTTTGGAGAAATTAGTAGGTTTAAACCAGAGAAATGGCAAGTTTACTCCCACATCTGAGCGTCCCTTTGAAGATTATTTAATTTGGTACAACCGGGGTGTGGAATTGGCACGAAAAGGCTGCTACTCTGAGGCGATTGCTTGCTACGAAACAGTCTTAGAAATAAATCCTGATTTTGCTAACGCTTTTTACAATAAAGCTTGCTGTTATGCGCTATTGGGATTTGCTGATTTGGCCCTTGACAATTTGCAGCGAGCTGTTGAGTTTATCCCTAATTTATACCGAGAGCTAGCTTTAGCTGACTCGGATTTAAGCTGCATTTGGAAACAAGAACGTTTTGAAGCGCTGATCCAAGGTTGATTTTACGCAAAAAACAGCTCGCCAATTGGGCGAGCTGTTTTTTTTGGCGACGCAAATTCGATCGCCCGACAGTATTTGTGCAATCTTTGCTATTGCACAGAAACTCGGATTGAAGACTTGACCGGCCTCTTGGCAACTACGATTACCCGATAGATACCGGAGTCGGGGAGTTGAGCAAAAGTTTGACCTTCGCCTTGATCCAGGAGTTGTCCCGTCGGAGATTCGATCGCCAGATCTAGATTTTTGTTGCTAGCTGTCACCCTAATTGTCTGTCCCTGCTTGCCTTGAAGCGTAATTGGCTGGATTTGGTAGCCGGACATTTTGAGTTTGATTGTGGCTTGTTTTTCCTTGAATGCTATGGGAATTGCGCGATCGGGCCTATAAGTCCACTTAGCGTTAAAGTCGCGTCCGAGTACGAAGCTGGTGGTTTCACCTTTCGGGGTAACTCGCACGCGATAGATGCCGGACTCTGGCAACTGGCCCATCCACTGATTGTCTGCTTTTTCAATAACCCCCATATTTTCACCATTGGGACTGTACAGTTGGGCTGTCAGTTGTCCCGCCCACAGGGAGAGAGTGAGTTCTCGCCCTTTGACGCCTTCAAAAATATAGGTGGTGGGTTGGTTGATGGTTTCTCGGATTTCCGAGGTTGACATTCGCTTGATCGGTTCGAGGTTGGGAACTGATTCAGAGGTAACGGGTTTGTTAAGGGTTTCTGTAATTTCCGAGGCAGCCATCAGCTCGCTCGGTGCAATTTTGGGGGCTACTGGGCTGGCAAATACTGATTTTGCCGTCATCATGAGTAGCATTCCAGTCAGTAAAATTAGTTTTTTCATGTCGCACTTCCGAGGGGGGTAAGGAATTGTATATGGTTACTTGTGTTTGCCTGTTTTCACCGGATTAAACCGGGCGATCGCACAGAGGCTACAGGAGGAGATAGGATACACGTAAATATCCCGTACTTGCACAAAACCTGCTGGTAGCAAATTGGCAGTGCGGGAGCTAAGTAGTAGCCTCAGTTTGTCGGGACATTTTAATGATACTCCTTACGGATAATATCATCACAGAATATTAGTAATTTGGTCTAGGAAAATTAAAGCTTTTTCCGAGGTTCTTGCTAAAGAAATGCCCACACCCAAAAAACGCGGTGTCTGGGATTCTGGCTCTGCCTTGCTACTAGAAAACGGCTAGCACCACCACGGGGTGACAGCCCCTAGTGTTACTTCATTTTTGACGAGCGCCTAATTATCTAGGTCGCTGCGAACCCCACCTTACCCTATTTGTAGCGTGTCAAACCATTTTTTGCGTAAGTTTTGATACTGTATGTTGGCAGGGCGGATTTAGTTTTTATATTTGATAAAAACGAGTTTATTACTGCCAAATCCGCCCTGCCACCAGAGGTTAATTTGTACTACGAACCTGCCAGAATTTTTAGGTAAGCTTCTACTGTGTTGGACAACCCCATTTCTAGCGCTTCCGCAATTAAAGCATGACCAATTGATACTTCGAGTATATCAGGAATAGAGCAAAATTTAGCTAAGTTTTGCAAATTTAAATCATGTCCGGCATTCACCCCTAAACCTGCTGATTGAGCGGCTTTAGCTGCTAAGACATATTGTTGAAAAACAGATTCTACTCTACCTTCGCGAAAAGCAGTTGCGTAGGGTTCCGTGTACAATTCTACTCTGTCTGCTCCAACTTCTTTTGCTAGCGGCATGAGAGCAGCATCTGCGTCCATAAACAAGCTAACTCTGATGCCGTTGTCTTTTAATTTTTGAATGATTGGTAACAGCCGATCGCGATTTTCGGGAATATTCCAACCGCTATCGGATGTTAGCACGTCGGGAGCGTCCGGCACCAAGGTACACTGAGCCGGTTTTACGTCGCAAACTATATCCATAAATGGCGGCTGAAACGGATTTCCTTCGATGTTGAACTCAACGGTTAGCATTTTAGCTAATTCATAAACATCGGCAGCTTTGATATGTCTTTCGTCGGGGCGGGGATGGACTGTAACGCCATGAGCTCCGGCAGCAATTACTGTTTTTGCGGCTTCCGTAACGCTGGGGATACCGATGTTTCGAGAGTTTCTGAGGAGGGCAATTCTGTTGATGTTGACGCTGAGTTTTGTCATGGGATGTTAATCTTTAAGGTAGATGCTACTATATTAATCGCTTTCGGTACGAAATATTGAGCCTATTGCGCTACTGTTAGGGCATTGTAAGAGGAAAAATTAGCTTGTGCAAGCGGTAAAGTTTCTGCAAAAAAAACCTCAGCTATTTGCTGTTTGGCTGCTAAGTCTTCAAGGTTGGCAATGCAGAAAAGCGGTGCGACGCGATCGACTATTTGGGGCGGAAAATCTCGGGTGAAATATTTTAGTTCAAAGTCATATCTGTGGGGACGGTAAATCATGCCCAACAGTTCGACTAAGGGTAGAAGCGTCCAATTGTGATAGTTGCCGATCGCATCTACTAAATGTTCGCGATAAATCTCTTTTTTGACCAGAGGTTGCAGCAAATCGAAACGGATTTTAATTTCGTTGAATCTGGTTTGCATTCGGGATAAATGATGGTTTTTATCCAAAAGATGGGGTACAGCTAGATTAGCTTTGTCAAAGGTGATCGGAACTTGTCCGTGTCTCTCTATTTCCAGAAAATCGTTGCGGCTGCTGCGCCGAAAAACGGCAAAATCAATTAGCAAAAAAGGCGGGGTTTCTTTGAGCCGCCAGAAGCACTGCGATTGACCGTGCCAAGCGGGTTCGGGAACTCGATATTTGAGTTCGATTTCGGCAATTTCTGCGAGGGCTTTTTCAACAATCTCAAATGTTTCTTCCACGCAGTTATCTTCAACCACAACCGCAATATCGAGGTCTGACCACTCGTCGGTGTATCCGTGGGCTGCTGAACCTCCTTGCCACAAAGCGAGAACAAAATCTAAAAGTTGTAAGGTTGAAACAATCTTTTCGAGAATGATGTGTCTCATGAAATCAAGCTATACTGTTTGTTTTCCTTGGCTTGCACAAGTTTAACAAACGATCGCGTGTTGAGATTGCTCCGCGACAGTTCTCCGAGGAGTTGCGAATGCTTCCGGTGGTGAACTGCTGCCAAAAATTACACGGGAAGCTGCAAGGGAAAGTGGCAATCTTTGGGAAAGTGCGATCGCCCGCGATTGAAAATCAATCTTAAATTGTCAGAATCAGAAACTTGTCCGCTGTCCGGTAACATGAGAAAGGATTAATTTTTAACAGCGCGGCATGGCTACTATTTGGGAACTCGACTTTTACAGCCGTCCAATCATAGACGAGCGAGAGAAAAAAAAATGGGAAGTGTTGATCTGCGAAAGCCCGCTGAATGTAGGCGACAAAGCCGAATCTCTGTTTCGCTACTCGCAATTCTGCTCCAGTTCTACCGTGAATTCCCTGTGGCTGGCGGGTGCAATTAAAGAGGCGATCGCCGCAGCACCGAAACGACCTGAAAAAATCCGCTTTTTCCGCCGCCAAATGGCGAACATGATTACCAAAGCCTGCGATGACTTGGACATTCCCGCCGCCTGCAGCCGCCGCACCCTCGCCCTTAGCCTGTGGCTGGAAGAACGGATGCAAGACGTTTATCCCGCCGAACCGGGCTATCAACCGGTTGTTAACCCGAGCGTTCAATTTGTACCCGAAACGCCAGTTGCGCTGCCGGATGCTTTAATCGGCGAAAAATGGGCGTTTGTGAGTTTGCCGATCGCAGCTTTTGACGAAATGTCCGAGTGGGATATCGGATTTGGCGAAGCTTTCGGACTGCCGATGACACGCCTCGCCCCAGAAACGCAAATTCCGGGACTAATTATCTACTCGTCGAGAGCAACAGCTTTGGCAGGTTGGATGTCGGGGTTGGAGTTGGCTTTTCTGAAATTTGAGAGCGGCCCACCTGCTAGGCTGGTATTAGATACGGGAGCTAACGATCGCTGGATTTTAGCTAATCTCAGAGACGCAGCAACTGAGAGAGAAGCGAAAGGATTTGAAGCCGCTAAAAAGCAAGCAAAAAAAGTACATTTCTTAGCAATTCAGTCGAATCCCGAATCGGAATCTTTTGCAGGATTTTGGCTGCTGCACGAACTAACTATTTAGTCTATCGCTTGGCAATAACTGATATCAGGCAGCATTCTCTATCCGATTTAAGTAACCAGTTTTTTTTGACCCAAAATCTCTGCTTTGAGATTTGACCTGCTGCAAAAAATTCGATTTCTGACCACAGCCAAAAACGGATACCGTGCCACGTACTCCTGTCGTGGAGATATCAAAATTTTAGATTCTAGTTCAAGTTCCCAGATTCATCTGTGGAGTAAATCTAACACCTAAAATCTAAAAGCTAAAATCGAGTGACGCGATTGGCAAGATGGAAACAATCACAAATGCGTACAATCTTGCGATCGCCCATTCCAGCAGTTTCCCCAAAGAATCTAAATGTATGCCCGCGATCCAAACCCATACCCAGTAAGTCCTTGCCAATTCTTTAATCGAAAATCGAAAATCGAAAATCGAAAATAGTATTACCGATCGCCCATTACCAACCACCGAGAACAATGACCAACCAGCAATCAGCAGAACAACTGTTAGAACTAGCCACCAAAGCAGGTGCAGAAGCTGCTGAGGTATTGGAATCGCAATCGATCTCACGGCCGGTCTTTTT
Source organism: Microcoleus sp. K5-D4 (assembly GCF_036704575.1). NCBI lineage: Bacteria > Bacillati > Cyanobacteriota > Cyanophyceae > Oscillatoriales > Microcoleaceae > Microcoleus > Microcoleus sp. K5-D4. The sequence goes on along the minus strand of NZ_JAUBSD010000007.1, from coordinate 60,343 downwards.
TGAAGCAAACCGCCTCAAACAGCTAGAAACCGCCCAAGCAGAAGGCATTGCACTGCGGCTGTGGCGGGATGGGCGGCCGGGTTTGGCGGTGGCCTACGGGCCTGTGGAACTGCAAATTTTGGTGGACAGGGCGATCGCGCTTTCACAACTCAACGAACCGGAAACCATCGAACTCGGCACCGGTGAGAAAGTTGTTTATCCCGATCGCGGAGTGTCGGTGCCGGCTGAACAGCTAGTAAACTGGGGCAAAGAGGCGATCGCGATCGTCCGCGAAGCCTATCCAGAAAGCCTCTGCACCGCCGAACTCGACTGCGAAATCGAGAGCACCCGCTTGGTGAACACCAGAGGCTTGGATTCGAGTCACACCGATACCACCCTCAGCGGTTACTTATCAGCAGAATTAGTGCGGGGCGAAGATTTCCTCAACATTTGGGAAGGCGAAACCGAACGCGGTACTCTCGACTTAAACACCAGCGCCAGGCGAGTTTTGCAGCGTTTGGAATGGGCGAAAGACAATGTAGCCCCCCCCACGGGGCGCGTGCCGGTGCTATTTACAGCCAAAGCAGCCGATTTACTGTGGGGGACTGTGTGTGCGGCGTTGAACGGCAAACAGGTACTCGAAGGCGCTTCACCTTGGAACGATCGATTAGGCCAACAAGTGACATCGCCGCTTGTCACCCTTTCGCAGCAGCCGGATATCGGGCCTTATAGCTGTCCTTTTGACGACGAAGGTACTCCAACTCGGGCGATCGTCTTTATCAACAATGGAGTGTTGCAGCTATTTTATACCGATCGCACCACCGGTCGAGCCTTGGGCAGTGGCACCACCGGCAACGGATTTCGCCCAGGTTTAGGCAGCTATCCCACGCCTAGTTTGTTCAATGTTTTGATTAAACCAGGTTCGCTTTCGCTAATCGATTTAATCGCTAAATTAGACGACGGAATTGTAGTCGATCAAATGCTTGGTGGCAGTGCCGGAATTTCCGGCGATTTTTCGATTAACGTCGATCTCGGCTACCGAGTCAAAAAAGGTGAAATAGTCGGCAGAATCAAAGACACAATGGTAGCTGGGAACGTCTACAGCGTCCTCAAACAATTAGTAGAATTGGGAGAAGACTCCGAGTGGAACGGTTCTTGCCACACACCATCTGTAATTGTAGAAGGATTGTCCGTCATCGGCAAGAATTAAAGTTAATTGGCAGTTGGCAGTAGTCAGTTGTTAGTAGTCATCCATCATTAGTTAACAGTCAACAGTCAACAGTCAACAATTCCCAATTCCCACACATAATATGCGTATTTGTTTTATCGGTGATTCTTTTGTAAATGGTACTTGCGATCCAAAATGTCTCGGTTGGACAGGACGGATTTGCGCGGCCGCTTGCGGACAAGGACACGATATTACCTACTACAATTTAGGAATAAGGGGAGAAACCAGTGCCGATATAGAAACTCGCTGGTTCAGCGAAGTTTCTTGCCGCTTACCTCACTACGGCGACGGCAGAATAGTATTTTCCTTTGGCGTCAACGACACTTATCTAGAAAACGAAAAAATTCGCATTGAAGTTGAGAAATCAATTGAAAATGCGCGATATATTCTCAAGTCTGCCCAAGAAAGAGTCCCAGTTTTAATGGTAGGGCCACCGCCAGTTATCGATGCCGAGCGTACAAGCCGGATTGCCAACTTATCCGAACAGTTTTCTCAAGTTTGCAGCGAGTTAAACGTGCCTTATCTAGATGTTTGTACCCCGCTGCAAAAATCGGAAATTTGGCAAAAAGAACTTACCGAAAACGATGGCTCCCATCCCGGGGCCGCCGGTTACGCTGAATTGGCGAAAATAGTTCACAATTGGGATGGTTGGAAAGCTTGGTTTAAAAATATCAATATCTCAGATCAAGAAACAGTAACGCTGTTCCGAGCCGTAGGCAAAAAAGAAATGGAACTAATTAAAGAAAGTGATTTTCTGGCATTTCCGCCACGCTTATCCTTTCAGCCTACTTTTTATCCCGTAGTTCACAAAGCCTATGCCATACAAATAGCGCGAGATTGGAATACAAGAGATGCAGCATCGGGATATTTCGGCTATGTAACCCGGTTTCGAGTGGGGGCTGAATTCTTAAAAAAATATCCGGTTCAAAATGTGGGCAGTTCGATTCACCAAGAATATTGGATTCCCGCAGAAGAATTGGCTCAATTCAATCAAAGCATTGTCGGAAAAATTGAAATTTTTGCGGAATATCAACCCTAAACTAGGAGCGAAGTATGCTTGAATTCAATCAATTTGAAGTTGTGAATTTTAACTGCTACGGTACTCTGATAGATTGGGAAAGGGGGATATTACCCGCCTTGCAACAATTGCTGTCAAGTCGCGCGAGATAGATTTGGGTAAATCCCAGACACGAGAAAACAGGATTTGGGGCGACACTTCCGGCCAGCGGCCAGCCTGATTTAGAAGTGCCGGATTTGAAAACACTGGTGGAGGCTATAGGGTAAAAAAATCGCAGATTGAGATCAAATCCGGTAGCATCGGAATTACAGCAGATTTCAGGTAAGTATGGAAGGAATTTTTGCTATAGTCCGATCGAGCAGACAATTCTCAGGTCATCTACGCTATTTATGCCGTATATTACTATCCCTAAACAGTTTAGGGAACCTTCCAGGGTCATCGCATCTCAACTGTTTTTACGACCGAAACGCCTCGCTATTTTTGAAGCTTGTCTGATCGGTTTAATTTCAGGACTGGCTGGCGTTTTGCTCAAATCAGGAGTCGGATGGCTCGGCAGTTGGCGAGTTGCTACCTCGACAGTAATTCCAGCTTGGATATTATTGCCCAGCGTCGGTTTATTCGGCGGGTTGTTGACAGGTTTCTTGGTTGAGCGTTTTGCTCCCGAAACTGCAGGCAGTGGCATTCCCCACGTCAAAGCTGCTCTGGGCGGAGTCAATCTTTCCTTAGATTTACGAGTAGCTGTCGCCAAACTTCTGACCACTATTTTAGCAGTTGGTTCCGGTTTAACTTTAGGAAGGCAAGGCCCGACTGTGCAAATAGGAGCATCTTTGGCTGGCTGGATCGGTCACTTGATGCCTACTTCCCCAGACTACCGCCGACAATTGATTGCTTGCGGTGCTGCTGCGGGATTGGCTGCTGGTTTCAATACTCCCATTGCAGGAGTTTTGTTTGTAGTTGAAGAACTGCTGCACGACGTTTCGGGATTGACTTTAGGGACTGCAATTATCGCTTCATTTATCGGTGCAGTTGTCTCGCAGCTTTTGGGCGGCGATAGTTTAAATTTGAACCTTCGCGAGTACCAAAGCAGTTTTGAGGCTCAGGAAATTCCCTTTTACATAGTGCTAGGAATTTTAGCGGGATTGCTGGGAGCTTTGTTCACGAAAGGGATTATTGCTAGCTTGCAATTTAACAGGCGATCACTCAAATTAGCTTTGCCCGCGCGAGTGGCTATAGCTGGCATAATCTGCGGTTCAGTAATAGCTTTTCTCCCAGAAACTTTCCGCAACAATACGGGTTTGCGTGAGTTTCTGCTGACCGGCGAAGCAAGTGGCATAACGAGTTTAATTGCTTTTGTAGCTCACTTTTTTCTAACAATTATTTCCGCTGCTTCTGGAGCTCCGGGAGGATTGTTCTCCCCTTCCCTAGTTATGGGTTCTGCACTTGGTCACATGGTGGGCATTGTGCAGGCAGATTTCCTGGGCGTTGGTTCGCCGGTAACTTACGCTTTGGCGGGAATGGGAGCGTTTTTTTGCGCGGTTACTAGAGCGCCGATTACTTCGGTAGTAATTGTGTTTGAAATTACGGCGGATTTCAAATTAGTGCTGCCTTTAATGATCTGTTCTGTAGTTGCTTATTTAATGGCAGAAAAGGTAGAGAACGGCTCCCTGTATACTCGCCTTTTGGAGTTTAACGGCATTCAACTGACGAAGGCAAAAGCTGCGAGCAATACTTTGAGCGACTTGCACGCAGATGACGTGATGCAGCGCCGAGTTGAAACTCTTTCGAGTATGCTGACTTTGGATGAAGTGATGCTGGCATTTTCGCGATCGCACCACCGAGGATTTCCAGTCGTTGAAGATGGCAAATTAGTCGGAATTGTCAGTCAAACCGATTTGGCAAATGCCACCGAGCGCAATTTGTCCGGAAGTTCGCTGCTCAAAGAATTTATGACTCTACACCCGATCGCAGTCAAAGCAAAGGATACTTTAAGCGAGGTATTGTACAGGCTTAACAACTACAATATCAGCCGTTTGCCAGTCATAGAAGGCCGCCGTTTGGTGGGAATTATTACCCGCAGCGACATTATCCGAGTTGAATCCGATCGCCTCAGCGGAGAAACAACCCAGGGCCCGCATCCAGAACCTTCTTGTATTGTCTATCAAACCAGGGCTCCGCAAGTCGGAAACGGCCGATTATTAGTGCCCCTTTCCAACCCTCAAACAGCACCCGCTTTGCTGCGGCTGGCGGCGGCGATTGCGCGCGATCGCAATTACGAATTAGAATGCCTGCAAATCATCTTAGTACCGCGCAACAGTTCCCCTTCTGAAACCGCAGTGCGGACAACCAAAAGCCGCCGTCTGCTGCAACAAGCCGAGCGAATTGTTCGCAATTGGAACTTGCCAGTACACACCCAAATACGGGTAGCTCATGACGTGCCTAACGCGATTTTGGAGACAATTAAGGAGAGCCATATCGATTTAATTTTGATGGGCTGGCAAGGCGAATTTTCCACAAAAGGACGCATTTTTGGCGATGTGGTCGATACCGTAATTCGGCAAGCAGGCTGCGAGGTAATTTTGGTGAAATGGAGCGAAAAACTATTAGCAACCCGCAAGAAAAATGAGTTGTCTCCCACTTTCAGCGGGCGCAAATATGCGTCTATAGAATGGGAGTTAAATCCCGAAGGAGTTGACGGCGCAGATAATCCCACATTGGCGAGATCCTCAGATTCCTCAGCCACTCCTGAGACTGAACTTTCCCCGCCGAATTCAGACATTCCAGGGCCAGAATTGGGCCTGCACACGCTGATGGGTTTGCAGCGCTGGTTGGTGCCTATTCGGGGCAGTTACCAGCAAGCTGCGGCTTTGCGGCTGCTACCTGCTTTGGTGGCTGCGAGTGCTGTACCGGAGATTAAATTGTGTCAGGTTCATCAGCCTTCTGTTGCAGAACCCGATCGCGGCGAATTAAAGCAAGCGGCGGAGTTTATTAAGCGCAGGGTTAGCTGTTCGATAATAGCGACTTCGGTTTGCGCTAAATCGGTTTCTGATGCTTTAATTGATTTGGCTCAGAACGATCAGTGCGATGCGATCGTCCTGGGAGCGAGCCGCGAAGGGCTGCTGAAGCAGGTGATTCACGGGAACATCCCGGAAGCTGTGGCGCGTGGGTGCGACTGTACAGTCATTTTAGTGCGATCGGCCTCTTAGCAAATTCATACCATTTTAGTCTTGTTTCCAGACAGACCTCCTAAATAATTATGGGTTACAGCTAGATATTTTTCCTAACGCAGAGGCGTTTTCCTTGATTCCATTCCAATTCCAGAAAGAAGTCTCCATGCCTTTTTCCGCTTGTGCTTCACAAGCGCTAAATTCTCGCTTTCCTTTTATTTTTAACACTTAATTGCTTAGTAAGCGATGTATAATAATGCAAAGCAAAAAGCAGATTAATTCCAAAAAACACCAAAGTTAATACAAATGTAAAAAAAGACGTAAACGACAGCCGGGAAGTCATCGTAAACATCGCCAAAATGATTGAGCAAAGCCCAAAACCGGAAGCAAAAGAACTTAAAAGCAGCAACCGCACCTTAGACATAGTTTAATTTAAAGATTATCAGTAAAATGCACTCTTGGCAGCTACAGAGGAGTGCCAAATGATACTTATTACTATATAGCGGAATTGCTCAGTTCCGCCAAGGGCAAAACGACTGCTTTCCTAAAAAGGTTTGAATTATAGAGAAAAATACAGCCCGCGCTCTTGTAAACTCCTGTTGCTCGACTTAATATCAATCAAAGTAATTCCCCCGCCTCCGCGAGCATTCCACCTTTCGCCATAGAGTCACCGCAGCCGCAATCCCGCTGACAGCAAAGTATTCGCTTCCAAAACCGCGCTTTGCCTGGGATTCCAAACATTGCCAAAATCCACAAATGGCGTCACCTGCAAAACTCCTTGGTTGTCGCGGGTGCGCTGGCATCGGATACCGCAACTCGGCTGAATCAAAAATCCCGCTATCGGTCAGCAAAGCATCCTGACGTTAGCCCCGCAATGTGTCTGAGCCCCCTATACCGAATGGTTCGATCGCCAAAAGCTCTGCTCCAGCCAATGCCACATCCGATCGCACCACCAGCAGCCTCTCATATCAATTCCAGTTGCACCGGAATGACTGTTGACTGTTGACTATTGACTCAATTTTATGATTCCGATGCACCACCAGCAGCGTCTCAGGAGCCAACAACCGCACGTACTGCAATTGACCCCCCCAGGTCAAAAATCGACTGTCCGGGCTGCTGCTGCTCACCGTAGCGCCAAATGCTGCCACTGCCAGACAGAACTGCGATCGCGCCGCCAAGACATCTCTCTCTCCCCTCTGAGTAAAATCCTGAAACAGCCTCAGCGCCGCAACCCGAGTTCTACCCCGATTATCTGCTGCCGGCGACAGTGGAAAATCTTTTCCCAGCAAAGATGTATCGCTTTCTCGCCTGCGGGTACTGATACCGATCGCGATTTCTCTTCTGGGATTTTGCCCGATCGGCTCGCGGTAAGTCAACTGCCAATTACTTCAAATCGAGCGACTTTTATCGTACCCGGAATCTTAGGAATTCTGCAGGCTGTGCCGGCGCGGGAATAGCAGTCGGCAAAAGCTGTGCGGCTGAAAGCAAGAGCGGTGGTGGCGCGGGTTACGGGAGGCGAGCCGGATTTGACAGCCGCGGGTTAGGAATCGGAAATTCGTGTCTGTTTTCTCCTCGATTCGGCAATTGAGGGACAGTTTCTGGGGCCTCACTTTGGGCCGATTGATCGAGATCCTGGAGGCTATTTTCTTGCTCTTTACTGCCTCTATCTAATTCTGAACCCGAGTATAAATCACGAAGCCGATCGCGATCGTCTGCTGTTTCTTGATTTAGTTTTAATTGAGACAGTAAATTATCCTGCAAAATTGGCGCTTGCACCCCTGAGTCGGTAGCGACCATCGACTCGCTAACACTTAGAGCTGATAGCAGTGCGGGGCAAATAGCTGCAATTGAGAAACCAAGTGCTAATGCCTTGAAAAACTTGATTTTACAAAAGCCTCTAGAAAATTGCACGGGCATGACAGATTAGCCATATTTGATAGTTATTTACACTTACGCTCGGGCGCGGCCGGCGCAATTGCAAGGAATAAAATTACTATATCACTTTAGAAAAAGTTTATTTATTAAGTCAATATAAAGATAGTTGACAGCAGTCCTATTTTATGTATAAAACTAACAACACTCCGACCTCCCAAGCTAGCCGTCTTGCAAGGAATAAAATTACTCTATCACTTTTTAAACACTTAATTCCTTAAGTCAATATAAAGATGGTTGACAATAACCATGTTTTGTGTATTCAAAAATGACTAAAAAAAAACTCCGACCTTCCAAGCTAGCCCTGTAGGTCGGCGGAGCATTCTATCAAACCTGCGATTTGAGAAATAGGTAAATTTTGATACAGATTACTACATTTTATTGAGCTGCGATCGCAATTCTTCCAACTCAGCGTCAATCACCGGGCTCGACTCCGAGCTACTAGCTGCTGCCGTTTTACCCGCTGCCGGCAATTGACCTTGAGACACAGAACCCCCGGTCAGTTGAGCTTTCATCTGAGCCAACTCGTCGTCAACATCACCGCCGCTTTCGAGCAAGCGGAACTGTTCCTCTAAATTGCTGCCGCCGGCCGCCAATTCTGCCGAAGCTCCCGCGCGAGCTTCAATCTGCAAAACTTTTTCTTCCATGCGATCGAAAGCTGCCATTGAACTGCCAGTATTCAATGTGCCAATGGTATTGTTGAGCTGTTCCTGAGCTTTAGCAGCGGATATCCTCGCCTTGAGCATATCCTTCTTAGTCTTAGCTTCGGAAATTTTGCTCTCCAAACCGATCAAGTTGCGCTTGAGACTTTCCACCTGAGCCGATTGCTGATCCAGACTGGCTTTCAGCGTAGCCGCCGTTTCAGCGTGAGACTTTTTGCGAACCAGCGCTTCCCGGGCCAAAGTCTCGTCTCCTTTTTGCAGGGCTAGCTGAGCGCGCTGCTGCCACTGGTTAGACTGAGATTCAGCTTGATTGTACTGAGTCTGGGTGCGCTTTTGAGTAGCGATCGCGCTGGCAACGGCCTGACGCAACTGCACCAAGTCTTCCTGCATATCCGTAACAGACTGTTCTAAAATCTTTTCCGGGTCTTCAGCTTTGTTGACCAGATCGTTAAGATTGGCTTTGACGACTCGGCTAATGCGGTCAAATAATCCCATAATGCTATTTTTCCTGGGTGAGGTGTACGAAGTAGGCGGAAAGCAGGCTTGATAGCCCTAGCCCGCAGTTGTGAAATTCACTCTTGTCAGATTTTTAGTGCGATTTAGTTTTTGGCAATTTTTGCAGACAGATAAATCCAGTTTAAAGCGATCGAGTAATGTGATGCAGGCAAGCTTATTCATGCACATATCTATTGAGTTTAACGTCGATCCGGGAATTCCCCAACAGGCTTCGAGCCATCTCTAGCTAGGCTGTTGAGAAGTTTTTGCTCGTTCTGACTCTTGTTCTGTTGCCTGGGGTTCAGGATGCGGGTGGCTCGCTCGACGGCAATTTGGGTGTATTGTTGCCCGGAAGCATTTGTGCTTTCATCGCGGCCAACTCGGTATCCACATCGTCGGCACCTTCGAGAGAGAGAAACTTCTTTTCTAAATCATTAGTTCCGAGTTCTGCGATTGCTTCGGAGCGAGCTTCTAGCTGCATGACTTTCTCTTCCATCCGTTCAAACGCGCTCAAAGCACTGCCGGTACTGAGATTGCCCATCATTTCTTGAAGTCTTTCCGAGGATGCGGCCGATCGAGCTCGGGCAATGTACATATCTTTTTTAGATTTGGCCTCGGAAATTTTACTTTCGAGCGCCCGCATATTTTCTTTTAGTTTAGTCACAACAGCGTTCTGTTGCCCGAGACTGGCTTTCATCGCCGTTGCCGTTTCTTGATAAGATTTCTTGCGGGTCAGAGCTTCCCGCGCCAAATTTTCCTCGCCTTTTTGCAAAGCTAGCTGCGCCCGCTGATGCCATTCTGCGGCTGTAGACTCAGCTTGGGAACACTGGCGTTCAGTGCGTTTTTGAGCTGCAATCGCTCCTGCCACAGCTTGTCTGAGCTGCACTAAATCTTCCTGCATATCCATTACAGCCTGTTCCAGAATTTTTTCTGGGTCTTCTGCAGCCCCGACCAAACTGTTAATATTGGCTCGAATCACTCGCCATAGGCGATCGAATAATCCCATTTTGCCAGTCTCCCGATTTTCAACTTTAGAATTAAGACAGAGAAATCAGAATTAAAAACTAAAAATGAAAACTCCTCAATCGTCTTTTTAATTTTTAATTTTGAAATTTTAATTCCCTCTAAGTTAGGTCGTCATGATTATTTTTAAGATGGGTAGGGCGCGAGCATTACCCATCAAAACTGAGCAAATGTTGGGTTAAGCGAAACCGAAGGTTCGTGCCTCGGCCCAACCTACTCCCCGATCATTAGTTTAATTGTCTTTGCCTAATTTATGGTTGATAGTATTGTGGCTTCACCCCTTTTTCTTGGAGTTCTTTCACCAAACGTTCTGCTGAGGCAGGATCGTTCAAAGCCCCCATTTGGATTTTGACACCCTTTGAGAAGTTCCGCACGTAGGCATCGGGAACTGCGGTTCTGGCTTGCTGCAGTGATTTTTCGTCGGTGTAATCGGTGACAACGTAATAGAAACCGTCTGCCGCCCGTGCAGGCCTTCCCAGCGGGGATGCGGCGGCTGGGGATGCTGTCGCCGGGGATGTGGCGGCAGGCTGGGCTGGGGATGCTGTCGCCGGGGATGTGGCGGCAGGCTGGGCTGGGGATGGTGTTGGAGGCAGTGTTGGCAGTGTCGGCACAGGCTGGGCAGCGCTAGGGCTGGGAGTGGGAAGCAAAGCCGTACTCAGATTGTTGAGTCCTTGTTCCCTGCCTCTGGGGGGGTTGCCGTCTTCTGTAGGAATCGGCACAACCCCGCTGGGGCCTGGAGGCGCTGGAGGGGTGGGCGGAATTGATGCTTTTGGTGAGGGGGAAGGAATCGGGCTGACTGTCGGCTTAACATTGCTGAGAGTGCTCAAATCTAGCTCGACAAATTCCTTGGATACCAGATTTGGAGCTTTTGGCAGTTCCTTGGTGCTGGTATCTGAGATGGCAGTAGAGGCGGGACTGTCGCTTGAAGAGGGTGCATTGCGATCGAGGAAACGGTTCAGACCTGCCATCTTAACCAAATTTGACGGGTACATGACTGCGTAGCCCAAAGCTGTGCACGACAGCAAAAATAGCAGCATCGAACTCAGTCCCAAGGGAGTTAACAAACTGGCGGCTAAACTGCGTTCTACCGTAGGCTCAGCTTTTGACTCGTCCAAACTTTCGATCAGTTTTTCGCTTGATTCGAGATAATTGTTGGGTGCGAAAGCACTGCTAGATAATTTTGTGCCACCCCTGGTAGTTGCTAGCGGGGCATCGCCCTGAGTGCCGGCAAGGGATAGGGGCAGCGATAGCGGCTGCTGGGTTTCTTCCGCAGTCTCCGGCGCCAAATTTTGGGCTAGCTGTTGCTCGGTTGTGGCTGTTTGCTTGCCGGTACGAACTGAGGGCGACACCCACTGTTCGGCCCGCCGCCTGTGCCTTCTGTATGTTGTCAGTTCTGCTTCTAGGTTTACATCTAGACTCCCCAGGACTGCTTGCAAAGCAGGCTTGATTGGGGTTGAAGAGGATTGATGATTTGGGGATTCCACCGAAGAACGCTTACTCATTAGCACAACTCCTACCGCCTCTGAATTAATTTGAATCTTTTGATTGTAGATATAAACAAGAAGCTTGAAAACTTGCCTATTTTATGATTAGCTACTTTTGGCGTCAATGCAACAGGGGCCCGATCGCCTGCTGTCGATCGCCGGCAGCTATTTTTCATTTTCATTGGAAAACTGAATTGTTCCTCTTTCCCAGAGGCTGCTTACCGACACTCTCAGCCAATTTTTGTATTCTAAGCTACCGCTTATTTGTAACCTCTCATACTCGTTGGGCATTTGTACTTTGTCTTGATCCCTAACGGCTTTATAAACTTTTAACCTGTGTTTTTACCTATACAATGAGCAAGCACGGAGCTAATTGTTTCTATATATAACGAGATTATAAATAAATTATAAAATTTAATTATACTTCGGGGATCGCTACAACCCAGACAGCATAAAGGTTGGGATGCTCTAAAACCTGCTAGCTCTACAAAGGAGAATTAGAGATGAAAATGATTTCCCTAAGAACTTTTATGCAAACCTCCTTAACTTCACCTTTAACTTCAGCTTGTGGTCACTGCCGTCACTATACCCCTGAAGGCAGACGCGGAGGTGTTTGCGCTTTACTAGGCGGCCCGGTTCAAAGTCACTGGAAAGCTTGTGCTTTAGCGGTTTCGCCTTTTAGGTCATCTTGGGAAAACATAGAAGAAATTGGAATGTGGCAAGAATCGACTCTGACGCTGCAGGATGCCACCGTCACTTTTTCCGATCGCCATGCCTGCCAGCTTACAGGCACAACGTTAACCGAAAAATCGGCAGCAGCAGTCTCGGTTTAGTTAGTCGGCAGCAGGATAGGTCATACCATTTTCGATTGGGGAATCACTGATCATTATCATGGTTTGGATCTGACAAAGCAGTTTCATTCTTTTTGGGAACTGGTATCACTACTGACACTTTTGGACGATCGGGTGCATTTGGCTTTACTAACTCAGAAAAATCAGCAGCATCTACTTTAATATGAGCGCATAAAAAAACTGATTTCTCCATCCAGCTATGGCAGCCAAGGATATTGACTAAAATCAGGTTGCCGTTTTTCTAAAAAGGCTTGTTTGCCTTCGGCGCCTTCTTCGGTCATATAGTACAGCAAAGTGGCATTTCCCGCCAGTTCTTGCAAACCGGCTTGACCGTCGCAGTCGGCATTAAAAGCGGATTTCAAGCAGCGAATCGCGATCGGACTTTTTTCGAGAATTTCCGCAGCCCACTGAATCCCTTCTATTTCTAGTTGTTCGACGGGCACGACGCAGTTGACTAAACCCATTTCTAGGGCTTGCTGCGCGCTGTACTGGCGACACAAAAACCAAATTTCTCGGGCTTTTTTCTGGCCGACAACTCTGGCGAGATAGCTAGCTCCGAAACCACCGTCGAAACTGCCGACTTTGGGGCCGGTCTGTCCGAAAATAGCATTGTCAGCAGCGATCGTCAAGTCGCAAATTAAGTGCAGAACGTGACCGCCTCCTATTGCGTAGCCTGCAACTAAAGCAATTACTACTTTGGGCATAGAGCGAATCAACTTCTGCAAGTCGAGCACGTTCAACCGGGGTATGCCACCTTCGTCTACATATCCCGCCGAACCCCGCACGCTTTGGTCGCCGCCGGCGCAAAAGGCGTATTTGCCGTCTGTATGAGGCCCCGCACCTGTGAACAGGACAACGCCGATTTTGGTGTCTTCGCGGGCATCAGTAAAGGCATCGCACAGTTCCAGCACGGTTTTGGGACGGAAAGCGTTCCGTTTGTGAGGTCGATTGATGGTAATTTTGGCGGTGCCGCCGCTTTTGTGATAGAGAATGTCTTCGTAGGTTTTGGCGGTTTGCCATTCAATTTGCATAATCAATCAATTTGAGATTTGAGATTGAGCTGACTCAATCAAGGCAGCGACAAGTCGCTTTTAGATTTTAGAGGCATTCGGTTCAATGGGATAGAAGGGTCGATAGACTCTTGCAAAAAAAATAAAGCGGGAGTTAGGCCGAAACCAGGTTTTTTACGAACATACACCGTACAACGCTCTTGGTAGGGGTTAAACAACCCGGTTTTTGAGGGTAAGAGCGCCCAAGGCCCATCTCAAATAGACACAGCGTCAAATCCTTGAACTCCTCTCACTACTTTTACTGCCCCAAAATTTATATGCGCTGGATTATTTGCGGAGTAAAATACTCAGCAAGTGCTTTGCTGCTTTGCCAAATACCGGATCGCGGGACTCGAATTCGCTGGGATCGAGTAAAGCTTGAACTTCGCCAAAAGCTTCTGAGTCGAGGGTTCCTTCTTTAGTAAATAAAGTGTCTAGGACTGCAATGTGTCTGGAGTCCAGGCCGAGCCGATTTGCGATCGACTGTAAGTACATTTGCTCCCGCAGGTCGATGTGCCCGTCGGCTGCTGACATTTCGTAGCCGGAACCGATAAGCAACAGTTTTTCAGATTCTGAGAACAAAGCTGTCAGAGTTAGCAATTCCGTGGGGTTGAAGTAAACCTGCTGTTTGGAGACTCCTTTGACAAGGCGCTGAATTAGTTCTACCCGATCGCGGTCGCCGCTAGCAAAGGCTTTGAGAGTCTTTTGTAGCCGTTCTTCTTCTTCAACTGCGATCGTCCTGTCAATAATCATCACTCCGCGCAGGATGGAAATTAGAGCAGTCACAAACACTACCAAAGGAGTGATATCTTGTTCGCGCAGCTTTTGCCGGCTAATGCGGCACAACAGCTCAACAATTTCAGTGGTGATCGTCGTGGTGTCCATAATTAAAAATGACTTTCTATTAAGCTGTAATGTAACTTTCTTTCTCGATCTTAAGTTTTTCTGTTACGTAGGTATGACGTGAATTCTAAAACTGAGCCATTGTCTATTAGTGATACTACTTATTTTATTCACAAACGCTGGATGACTAGGGCTGTGGAGTTGGCACAAGCAGCCGGTGATGCCGGTGAAGTACCTGTGGGTGCTGCAATTGTTGACGGTACTGGCAAATTGATTGCTGAAGCGCAAAATCGGCGAGAACGAGACTGCGATCCGACTGCTCACGCTGAAATCTTAGCTTTGCGGGCGGCCGGCCAAGTTTTGCAAGACTGGCATCTTAACCAATGCACGCTCTACGTAACGCTGGAACCTTGCCCGATGTGCGCTGGTGCGATCGTCCAAGCTCGGATTGGCCTGCTGGTATACGGAGCAGATGACCCCAAAACTGGCACGATTCGGACTGCGGCTAATATTCCAGACAGCGCGCATTCGTGTCACCGCTTAGAGGTGCTCGGCGGTATTATGGAGTCTGTTTGCCGCGATCAGTTGATTTCCTGGTTTGAAGCGCGCCGGAAAAATTAACAAGTAAAATTTTTTACTCTATTCTGGGCGATGTTTAATAGAACTTGACCCTTTAGCTGGAATAATAGATCCGTAATTGCCCGATCGAGCTTTCCAGGCGGCCGACTACTTTGTATTGGTGCTGTCCGGTTGGCTGAGGTTTTATCTGTTAGAGATTATCTCTTGCGGGCGCGATCGCTCGATCGGTACAAGGCCAATAGCAAAAGTGTCCCGACCCAAAAACTAAAGATTTGTCCAATCACTTACTTTAGACTTGAGATATCGAGAGAGCAGCTTAATTGCTATGCCCCACACCGCCACGATCGCCGTTGAGTCCAGTAAATCATCTCTAGTGAAGCCAATGCCTGCCAAGGTAGCATCTAATACCTCTCGCGTTTCTCCTTGGTTAACCTCCTTGCTCTATCCGCTAGGTCACTATGTTGTCCTACCGTTTCATTTTGGCAAGATTGAGATAACCGGACAGGAGCACTTGCCGAAAGACGGGCCTGTCATCTTAGCCCCTACGCACCGCTCCCGGTGGGATGCCCTGATGATGCCCTATTCAACGGGACAGAAGGTGACTGGACGCGATTTGCGGTTTATGGTAACTGCTGATGAGGTCAAAGGAGTGCAAGGTTGGTTCATCAGACATTTGGGGGGGTTTGCTGTAGATCTCAAGCATCCGGCAATTGGCAGTCTCCGTTATGGGGTTGAACTACTCCTCGACAGGGAAATGTTGGTGATTTTTCCCGAAGGCGGTATTTTTCAGGATGGCGAAGTTCATCCGATTAAGCCGGGATTGGCGCGTTTGGCAATGCAAGCAGAGTTGAGCAAACCGGGTTTGGGAGTAAAAATTGTACCGATGAGTATCCGCTATCGCCCGCGCATTCCTCAATGGGGTGCTCAGGTAAAAATTGCGATCGGTTCTCCGATTTCCGTGGCGGATTATGCCAATGGTGGCGGTGGTAAAAAAGAAGCACGATTGTTGAGTGCCCAGCTCGAAATGGATCTTAAAAAGCTTGATGAAAGTTGAGAAGAAGGAAGTTCGGCAACGGATTATGTAACGGATGTAACGGATGTCAGTCCGAGGGCAGTCGGAAGAAGGAAGAAGGAAGAAGGAAGAAGGAATTATGATATAATGTTTTAGGGTGCTGTCGAGAGCTGCACCACTTATTTTGGTTGGTTATGTCTGTATTAAGTGTGAGCATTAATGGGTTGTGCTTTGAACTTTAAGCCTGGTCAAATTGTTAGTTTAGAATGTGGAGATGCGTGCCTGCATTCCGAGGTAATCCAAGTGGTTGAGGCACGTCAAGTTTGTTGGGTGCGCCCTTTCATGTTAGTTGTATCGGTGTCGGGGAAGGATTCACCCACAGAATACACTTTATCCGATTTGCGAGATGGTGCTGATTTGCTTTGGCCGCTTAGTTTGTTTCGGGCGGCTTTAGATACTGAAGTAATTTCACTGTTGACCGAGTTGCACTCTCTGGATGCTGAAAAAAAGGATGGTGCGATCGCATCTCGGCAACTTAGAGATTTTGTCGATCGAGTTTGGGAAGCTTTTCCGAGTGCTTTTCATTAAGCAGATATCGGGCGTTTTGTCTATTAGTCCGCCAGGGGTTGAAAACCCCTGTCTAATAGCTAAAGTCCTCTTGCATAGGACTGATACTCTCTTAATTCTTCAGTCCGCGTAGGCGGACTTCCTTTGTCTAGAAGCGATTTCAATCGCCCAATTTTCTTTTCGCTTTTCGCGGACTCTTATACTAAAATACCGCGTGTGAAAGCTCTTCGGGGTTGAGATTGTTGTGAATAACTTTACCGTCGCGGAACCAGACAACGCGGCGAGTTTGGCGCGCGACTTCGGGTTCGTGCGTTACCATAACAACAGTCATGCCGCTTTCGTTGAATTCGGTAAAAATATCCATTACTTCTTGAGTAGTTTTTGTATCCAATGCACCTGTAGGTTCGTCAGCTAGCAACAACACGGGACGGTTGACAATAGCCCTGGCGATGGCTACCCGCTGCTGCTGTCCTCCTGATAGTTGATTCGGTCTGTTTTGCAGGCGGCTTTCCAGACCTACTTTTGTTAAAGCCTCTACTCCCCGTTCGCGTCTTTCTGCTGCGGGAATGCCGGCATAAACCATCGGTAACATGACATTTTCTAATGCTGTCAATTGAGGCAACAGGTGAAATTGTTGGAATACAAAACCTAATTTTAAATTGCGAATTCCGGCTAATTCTTCTTCGGGCATTTGGGCGACATCTACGCCGTCTAAGTAGTAACTGCCGCTCGTAGGTCGATCGAGACAGCCGATAATATTCATAGCTGTAGATTTGCCGGA
Source organism: Microcoleus sp. K5-D4 (assembly GCF_036704575.1). Classification (NCBI taxonomy): domain Bacteria; kingdom Bacillati; phylum Cyanobacteriota; class Cyanophyceae; order Oscillatoriales; family Microcoleaceae; genus Microcoleus; species Microcoleus sp. K5-D4. The sequence goes on along the minus strand of NZ_JAUBSD010000007.1, from coordinate 43,676 downwards.
ACCCGATGCGCCCATAATCGAGCAATATTCTCCTTGTCTTACGGTCAAGCTGACGCCGTTTAAGGCGCGAACTTCCAGGTCGCCAATCCCGTAAACTTTTGTTACCTCTTCCAGACCGACAACAACGGGCTTTGAGAGGACTTGCGGGTCGAGGTCTTGATATGTATCGGTTTGTAGTTCAGGCATTTTTTTTCTGTGCGATCGACACAACTAACTACTAACTTAACACTTCTTATCGGTTTTGGCCGCTGGAAGGGCGATCGTTTGGACGCTAATTGACGAGATATAAAAAAACTAAATCTTTAAGGACGTGTTTGTGAGTTCTTTGATGAGAGTCATCTGAGGTTCTAGCACTAGATAGTTATCTAATTTGCTTTTTCCAGCGCGGGTCAAATCTTGATTATTGTGGGCATAAATTAGGTTGAGGATATGCTTTTTTGCTTCCTCCGAGAGTTGAAAGTCGATAAAGCTGTGGGGAGTGTGGCAGTCTCTAAAAATTAACTATTTCTGCATAAGTTTTGGGGATATTAGTAGCTACAGTCATATTTTATTTCTGCTTTTTTTGTTGAGATCACAGCTTCTCTAATTCGGTCAACTTTTTCTGGGTAAACTGGCGGACTTTTTTATCTGGATCGTTTGCCAATCGATCGCGGAGTATTTCTAAAGTTTGTGGGCGATCGGGGTATTGCTTGACCATGATTTCAAGTGCTCTTTGTCTGGGATTATTTTGGAAGTTGGCCTTGCGTTCAAAAGGATGATTGATAGCAATATCGCCCAACCATTCAAATATCCCTGGTTCATCTTTCCAGCCCTGTGCTAATTCTTGGACTGCTGTATATCGCACATCCCAATTATCATCAGATTGAGCCAGTTGTTTGAGGAGAGGTAAGGTTTCCGGGTCATCTTTCCACCCCCGTGCTAATTCTT